>JBGSNW010000381.1:0-1649 GCA_041739435.1 Burkholderiaceae bacterium | reverse complement strand
CCGAGCACGGCGTGTCACGGCAGCTGGCGCTGGATCTGCAGTCGTGCCTGGACGACGGCGACCGCGCCCTGGCCGCCAATCCGCTCACCCTGGAGAGTTACGCGGCCTACGCCACCATGAACGACCGTTTTCATGCGCTGGTGCTGCAGGCCTGCGGCAACCGCGCGCTGCAGCGCGCGGTGGCGCTCAACGACAAGCTGCCGTTTGCGCCGGCTTCGGCCATGCTGCCGATGCAAGGTGCGATGGCGCCCGACCGCGACTGGATGCTCTACACCCACCGCCAGCACCACATGCTGTTCGACGCCCTCCAGCGCGGCGAGGGTGCGCGTGCCCAGGCGCTGGCCGTGGAGCACACCGAGGTGGCGCAGGTGAACATGCGCCTGGCGCTGGAGCGGCGTGCCGAGTCCGAGCGCGTCTTGCCGGGCATCCGGCTGGTGGCGGGTGGGTGAAATTATTAATAAAAATGGCCTCTAGCCCCCGTCAGTAGGTCGTTTTCAGCTACAAAAACAATACCTTTCGAACCTGCGGGGCGTCGGGAGGGTCAATCCTCCAGTAGGCGCACCTTGACGTTCTTGCCCTTGACCCTGGCGCCCGAAAGCCGGCGCAGCACGTCGTGCGCCACACCACGCTCCACCGCCACGTAGGTGGAAAACTCGTTGACGTTGATCTTGCCGATCTGGCTGCCGGCAAAACCGAGGTCCTTGGTCAGCGCGCCCAGCACGTCGCCGGGGCGGATTTTTTCCTTGCGGCCGCCCACGATCTGCAGCGTGCGCATGGGCGGCTGCAGGGGTGCCGCCGCGTTGGGGGCCAGTTCCGCCAGCGGGTGAAATTCCGAGGTGAAACCCAGCGTGTGTTCGATCTGGCCCACGCGGCCCATCTCCTCCATGCTGGCCAGGCTGAAGGCCCAGCCCTCGGCGTCCACGCGGCCGGTGCGGCCGATGCGGTGGGTGTGGGTGGCCGGGTCGAGCGCGATGTCCACGTTGATCACGGCCTCCAGCTGGGCAATGTCCAGCCCCCGCGCGGCAATGTCGGTGGCCACCAGCACGCTGCAGCTGCGGTTGGCAAACTGCACCATCACCTGGTCGCGTTCGCGCTGGTCCAGGTCGCCATGCAGTTCCATCGCCGCAAAACCCTGGCCGCGCAGCACGGCCACGAGGTCGCGGCACTGCTGCTTGGTGTTGCAAAACGCCAGCGTGCTCACCGGGCGGAAATGGTTCAGCAGCAACGACACCGCGTGCAGCCGCTCGCTGCCCTTCACTTCATAGAACCGCTGGCGGATCTTGGTGGCGGCGTGCGCTTCGGGCAGCTTGACCTCTTGGGGCTGGCGCATGAAGGCGGCACTGATCCTGGCGATGCCCTCGGGGTACGTGGCCGAGAACAGCAGCGTCTGCCGCTCTTTGGGGCACTGGCGGATGACGGTGGCCATGTCGTCGAAAAACCCCATGTCGAGCATGCGGTCGGCCTCGTCGAGCACCAGCGTCTTCAGGGCATCAAGCCGCAGGTGGCCGCGCGTCAGGTGGTCCATGACGCGGCCCGGCGTGCCCACCACGACGTGCGCGCCGTGCTCCAGGCTGCTGATCTGCGACCGCATTGGCACGCCGCCACACAGCGTGAGCACCTTGACCGAGTCTTCGGCGCGGGCCAGGCGG
>JBGSNW010000332.1:0-1823 GCA_041739435.1 Burkholderiaceae bacterium | reverse complement strand
CGCGGCCGCCCCGCACGAGATGCATTGGGCCTATGACGGCGAAGCCGGGCCGCAGGCTTGGGCGCGCCTCAAACCCGAATTCCAGGCCTGTGCCAGCGGCAGGCGCCAGTCGCCCATCCACATCGAAGAGAGCGCCACCCTGCCCGGCCCGGCCGAGCCCTTGCAACTGGGCTACCGGCCCAGCACCGGCTCGGTGGTGAACAATGGCCACACCATACAGGTCGATCTGGAAGGCGACAACACGCTCACGGTGCGCGGCACTACCTACCGGCTGGTGCAGTTCCACTTTCACCACCCGGCGGAAGAAAAGGTCAACCACAAGGGTTTTGCGATGGTGGTGCACCTGGTGCACAAGAGCGACGACGGCCGCCTGGCGGTGATCGCCGTGCTGATGGACCCGGGCGCCGACAGCACGCTGCTGCGCAAGGTCTTCACCTACATGCCACTGGACACCGCCGACCGCGTGCGCCTGCCGGCCGGCCTGGTGGACCTGAACGAGCTGCTGCCCCAGGACCAGCGCTACTACCAGTTCCTCGGCTCCCTGACCACGCCGCCCTGTACCGAAGGCGTGCTGTGGCTGGTGCTCAAGCAACCGGTGACCCTGGGACGCGATCAGCTGCGGCTGTTTGCCCAGCAATTCCCCAACAACGCGCGGCCCACGCAGGCCCTCAACGGCCGCGCAGTCCGCGAAGCGCAGTGACCCATTTCAACCGCGTGACAGGGCCTTCAGCGCCAGCTTGATGCCGTCGCTCACGCCCACGTCCTGCGGCAGGGCCTTGAGGGCCAGCGTCGCTTCCTTGTCGCTGTAGCCCAGCGCCACCAGGGCTTGCAGGATGTCGGCCTGGGCGTCGTTCGCGGCCGATGCGTTCACCGCCAGATCGGCGCCAAACTTGCCCTTGAGCTCCAGCAGCAGGCGCTCGGCGGTCTTCTTGCCGATGCCGGGCACCTTCACCAGACGGCCTGCGTCCTGCGCGGTCACGGCCTGCGCGATGTCGGCCACGCTCATGCCACTGAGCACGCTCAAGGCCGTGCGCGGCCCCACGCCCGAAATCTTGATGAGCAGGCGGAACGCCGCGCGCTCGGCCACCGTGCCAAAACCGTAAAGAATCTGCGCGTCTTCGCGCACCACGAAGTGCGTGAGCAGCGTGACCGCCTCGCCCACCCCCGGCAGGTTGTAGAAGGTGCTCATGGGCACATCGACCTCGTAGCCGACGCCATGGCAATCGACCAGCACTTGCGGCGGGTTTTTCTCGGCAAGGGTGCCTTGCAGTCGTCCGATCATGGGGGGAGCCTGTTCCGGTTGGCGGGGCGGCCGCCTGTGAATGCCTATCATGGGGGTTTGCGGGTGCCTGCCCGAAACGCCTTGCCGGGATTATCAGCTTGATCGTCAGACACAACTTCACCCCCCACCACAACACGCGGTTGCAGCACCTGTGCGGCCCCATGGACGCGCACCTGCGCACCCTTGAGACCGCGCTCCAGGTCAGCATTGCGCACCGGCACGAGCAGTTCAAGGTCGATGGCCCCAAGGCCAGGGCCACGCGCGCCATGGAGGTGCTGCAGGCCCTGTACGAACTGGCCGAGCGGCCCATCCCGCCCGAGACGGTGCAATTGATGCTGGCCGGTGACGCCGGCATGGCCACCGAAGCCGCTGACGGCAGCGTGCTGCTGCAGACCCACATCAGTTACGCCTACATCCTCAGCATGTTGATCGTTGCGGCGTTGATCACCGCCTGCTGGGTCCATCGACCGACTCGGTCCGGAGTGGTCGACGGCTTGCGTTCACGAACCGCTGCGGTCAGCGTCGGCGTGTTCCTGCTCGT
>JBGSNW010000326.1:0-12627 GCA_041739435.1 Burkholderiaceae bacterium | reverse complement strand
GACTGCAGGTGCGCGGCCATGCGCCGCGACTGGTCCAGCACCTGGGCCCAGCTGTAGTCGGCGACGCGGCCTTGGCCCAGCGGCTGGGTCAGGTAGATGCGGTCGGCCAGCTTGTCCTCATGGTCGTAGACATGGTCCAGGATCAACTTGGGCGAGCTCATGGTCTGGGGTCTCCTTGGTCTTGTCGATGGTGTCTTGCCAGGGCTGCCGCCACGGTGCTGACCAGCCCGGGCCCCTTGTAGATGAGCCCGGTGTAGATCTGCACCACATCGGCCCCGGCCTCGATCTTGCTCACGGCATCGGCGCCCGACAGCACACCGCCCACGCCCATGATCGGAAAACCCGGGCCCAGCGCCTTGCGCAGCGCGCGGATGACGCGGTTGCTGGCCTCCAGCACCGGTGCACCCGACAAGCCCCCGGTTTCTTCCGCGTGTGGCAAGCCCTGCACGGCCTCGCGCGCCACGGTGGTGTTGGTGGCCACCACGCCGTCCATGCCGTGGCGCTGCAGGGCGCTGGCAATGGCGGCAATCTGCAGATCGTCCAGATCCGGGGCGATCTTCACGAAGATCGGCACCCGTCGGCCCGATTCCTGCGCCAGTGTCTCGCGCCGCGCCGCGATGGCCCCCAGCAGCCCGTCCAGCGCTTCGTCACTTTGCAGCGCGCGCAGGTTGCGGGTGTTGGGCGAGCTGATGTTGACGGTCACGTAGTCGGCATGCGGGTACACACCCGCCAGGCCGATGAGGTAGTCGTCGGTGGCACGCTCCATCGGCGTGTTGGCGTTTTTGCCGATGTTCAGCCCCAGGATCCGCCCTCGGGCGCGGAATGACGATTTCTGCACGTTGGCGATGAAGGCGTCCAGCCCGTCGTTGTTGAAGCCCAGCCGGTTGATCAGCGCCTGCGCCTGCGGCAGGCGGAACATGCGGGGTTTGGGGTTGCCCGGCTGGGCCAGCGGCGTGACGGTGCCCACTTCCACAAAGCCAAAACCCATGGCGCCCAGCGCGTCGATGCAGCGCGCGTTCTTGTCCAGGCCCGCCGCCAGGCCCACGCGGTTGGGAAACCGCAGCCCGGCCAGCGTGACGGGGTCGTCCACCATGCCGCTGCAGTAAGCCCACTGCAGTGGTGTGCGCTGGACGCGCGCCAGGCCGTTCAGGGTGAGTTCGTGGGCGGTTTCGGGATCCAGCCCGAACAGAAAGGGGCGGGCGAGGGCGTAGGGCAGCAAGGACATTGGATAATTCCGGAAAACTTCCATGAATTGTCTCAAATGACCCAGGATGAATTGAAAGCCCTCGTCGGCCAGGCCGCGCTGGCCTACGTGGTGCCCGGTGAAATCGTCGGCGTGGGCACCGGCTCCACAGTGAACAAGTTCATCGACGCGCTCGCGACAATGAAAGATCAGATCCCGGGCGCGGTGTCCAGCTCGGAGGCCTCCACCGCCCGGCTTCAGGCGCTGGGCATTCCGGTGCTGGACAGCAACGCCGTGGACGAACTGTCGGTGTACATCGACGGCGCCGATGAGATCGACGCCAGCGGCTGCATGATCAAGGGCGGCGGCGCGGCGCTCACGCGCGAAAAAATCGTGGCGGCGCAATCACGCCGCTTCGTCTGCATCGCCGACGAGTCCAAACTGGTGCGCGTGCTGGGGGCATTTCCGCTGCCGGTGGAGGTGATCCCGATGGCCACGCGGCGCGTCCAGCGGCAGTTTGCGGCGATGGGCGGGCTGGCGACCGTGCGCCTGAAAAACGGCCAACCGCTGGTGACCGACAACGGGCAACACATTCTGGATGTGACGGGCCTGAAGATCAGCGATCCGCTGGCCTTCGAGTCCGAAGTCAACCAGTGGCCCGGGGTGCTGACGGTGGGCGTTTTTGCGCACCAGAAGGCGGCCATCTGCCTGCTGGGAACCGCCCAGGGCGTAAAAACGCTCCAATTCTGATTTTATGAACGAAATATGCCTCTAGCCCCCGTCAAATCGTCATAGTTTGCTATTTAAACCGTAGCAAACGGGGCGTGGCGGTTTAAAACCGGATGCCGGCCGGGTTGTCGCGCGATGGGCCGGAAGGGGCGGGCGGTGGGGTGGCGATGCCGCGGTTGACGGTAATGGCCGGCTCGGCATCCGCTGTCGCAGCGCGCGGGCTGGCGGGTGCCGGGGTTTGCACGGCCACCAGCGGGCTGGCCGTGGGGTTGCGGTAAGCCGGCGGGAGTTTCGATGTCTTGGGGTAACCTGCAGCGTCCAGGAACTGGCCCCATTCGGCGTCGGAATAGCCGCGCAGTTGCTGGGTGCCGATGGTGAGGAAGGGCAGAGCGGTTTCGCCGCTCAGGCGCTTGAGCGCCGCGATGTCGTCGTTGGTGGTGACGGTTCTCTCGGCAAACGGAACGCCGCGCCCATTGAGCAGGGCACGCCCGCTGCCACAGGGGATGCAGTCGGGGCCGGTGTACAGCGTGACCGGGTAACGGCTGGCCACCTGGCGCAGTTCAAAGGGAAGCCCGACCCCCCCCGACGCGCTGCCGCCCCCGGCGCCAGCGGTGGTTACCCCGGATGCGGGGGCCGCCACGGGAGGCTGGTCCGAAAAAGTCACCCGTCCGTCCGGCCCCACGATGCGGTACACCGTTTGCGACAGGGCGGCGCTACTTCCCACGAGTGCGATGCTCACCATCAGCCACGATTTCCATCGGTTTTTCATTGAAAGCTCCCAGGTTGAATACGGTTGCAGCGGTCCAGTCACGCCATGCCCTGGTGGCGCAGCAGCGCGTCCAGGCGGGGCTCGCGGCCGCGAAAGGCCTTGAACGATTCCATCGCGGGCCGGCTGCCGCCTGCCTCCAGAATGGATTGGCGGTATTTTCTACCGGTTTCGGCCTGCGCGGCGATATCTTCCGTGGCCGATTCCTCAAACGCCGCGTAAGCATCGGCGCTCAGCACCTCGGCCCATTTGTAGCTGTAGTAGCCCGCGGCGTAACCGCCCGCGAAGACATGGCTGAAGGTGTGGGCCGTGCGACTCCATTCGGGCGGCTGCAGCACCGCCACTTCGTCGCGCACGGCGCGCAGCAGCGGCATGAAGTCCTGGGCCGGGTCGTGTTCGGTGTGCAGCAGCATGTCGAACAGCGCAAATTCGATCTGCCGCAGGGTCTGCAGGCCACTCTGGAAATTCTTCGCAGCGATCATCTTGTCGAACAGCGCGCGCGGCAGCGGCTCGCCGGTGTCGACATGGGCCGTCATGTGCTTGAGCACGTCCCATTCCCAGCAGAAGTTTTCCATGAACTGGCTGGGCAGTTCAACCGCGTCCCACTCCACGCCGCTGATGCCCGAGACGTCGCGCTCGTTCACCTGCGTGAGCATGTGGTGCAGGCCGTGGCCGAATTCGTGGATCAGCGTGGTGACGTCGTCGTGCGTGAGCAGCGCGGGTTTGCCTCCCACGCCTTCGGCAAAATTGCAGACCAGATGCGCCACCGGCATCTGCAGCCGGCCATCGTCCGGTCGCAGCCAGCGCGCGCGCACGTCGTCCATCCAGGCGCCGCCGCGTTTGCCGGTGCGGGCGGGCTGGTCCAGGTAGAACTGACCCACCAGCTGGCCCGGCAGTGCGCGGTCGCGTGTGGCCTGCGAATGTCTCTCGATGCGGTAGAACGCCACGCCGGGCTTCCACACGGGCGCGCTATCGGGCTGGATCGCCACGTCGAACAGCGTCTCCACAATCTTGAACAGTCCGCCCAATACCTTGGGCGCGGTGAAGTACTGCTTGACCTCCTGCTCGCTGAACGCGTAGCGGGCTTCCTTGAGCTTTTCGCCGATGTAGGGCCAGTCCCAGGCCTGCGGATCGTTCAGGCCCAGCTCGGTCGCGGCAAAGCTGCGCAGGTCGGCCACGTCCTTTTCGGCATAGGGGCGCGCCCGGGCAGCGAGGTCGCGCAGGAAGGTGATGACCTGCTGGGGCGACTCGGCCATCTTGGGCACCACCGACACCTCGCCAAAGTTGCGGTAACCCAGCAGCCGGGCCTCTTCCTGGCGCAGGGCCAGAATCTCGGCAATCAGCGCCGAGTTGTCAAACTGCAGCGCGTCCGACTGGTCCGAGGCGCGTGTGGCATACGCGCGGTACAGGCGCTCGCGCAGGGTGCTGCTTTGGGCGAACTGCATGACGGGAAGGTAGCACGGCATTTTGAGCGTGAGCTTGTAGCCCTCCTTGCCTTCGGCCTGGGCGGCGGCGCGGGCGGTCTGCTGCACGTCCTGCGGCACGCCACCCAATTCGGCTTCGGTGGCGTAATAGGCAAAGGCGTCGGTCGAGTCCAGGGCGTTTTCGCTGAACTTCTGGCTCAGCTCGGCCTGGCGCTCCTGGATTTGTGCAAAGCGGTCCCGGGCGGCGCCGGTGAGTTCGGCGCCGGACAACACAAAGTTGCGGATCGCGTTCTGGTGGGCCTGGCGCTGCTCGGGGTTCAGCGTCGCGGTGTCGATGGCCTTGTATTTGGCGTAAAGGCGCTCGTCGGCGCCCAGGCGGGTCCAGAACTCGGTCACGCGCGGCAAGGCCTCGTTGTAGGCGGCGCGCAGTTCGGGCGTGTCGGCCACGCTGTTGAGGTGGCTGACCACACCCCAGGCGCGGCCCAGGCGCTCGGTGGCCACGTCCAGCACCCTGGCAATTTCGGTCCATTGCGCGGGAAACCCGGGTTGTGTGACGGCCGCCAGCGCCGTGTCGGCTTCGGCCAGCAGGGTGTCGAGGGCGGGCGCGACGTGCGCGGGTTCGATCCGGTCGAACAGGGGCAGGTCGGAGAAATCGAGCAGGGGGTTGTTCATGCCCCGTATTTTGGGGTATGCGGCGGCGGCTTCAAGCGAATGCGGGCATTGACCGGGGCCAGACTGGCCGTGGTGGCGGCCCGGTTTGGTCAGGACGCGCCGCGCTCGGCCGCTTCGAGCGTGTTGACGAGCAGCATCGTGATGGTCATCGGGCCCACCCCACCGGGCACGGGCGTGATCCAGCCGGCGATTTGCCGCACGCCCTCGAAGTCCACATCGCCGCACAGCTTGCCCTCGGGGGTGCGGTTCATGCCCACGTCGATGACGACGGCACCGGGCTTGACCATGTCGGCGGTCAGCACGTTGCGCTTGCCCACGGCGGCGACGATCACGTCGGCCTGCAGGGTCTGGGCCTTGAGGTCGCGGGTGGCGCTGTGGCAGACCGTGACGGTGGCGTTGCGACCCAGCAGCATGAGCGCCATGGGTTTGCCCACGATGTTGCTGCGGCCGATGACCACGGCGTGCTTGCCGCGCAGGTCGTAGCCGATGGATTCGATCATCTTCATGCAGCCGTAAGGCGTGCACGGCCAGAAGCCGGACAGGCCGGTCATCAGGGCGCCGGCGCTGGCAATGTGGAAACCGTCCACGTCCTTGGCGGGGGAGATGGCTTCGATCACCTTCTGCGCGTCGATATGGGCGGGCAGCGGCAGTTGCACCAGGATGCCGTGGATGGACGGGTCGCGGTTGAGGGCGTCGACGCGGGCCAGCAGTTCGGCCTCGGACAGTGTGGCGTCGTATTTCTCCAGCACCGACCGCAGCCCGCTGTCTTCGCAGGCCTTGACCTTGTTGCGCACGTAGACCTGGCTGGCCGGGTTGTCGCCGACCAGGATGACGGCCAGGCCGGGGGTGGTGCCGCGGGCTTTGAGGGCCGTGGCGCGGGCGGCCACCTCGGCGCGCAGGGTGCGGGACAGGGCGTTGCCGTCAATCAGTTGTGCGGTCATGAAAACAAAGTGGTTTTACAAATGAAAACGCCCACAAGTCCTCGTCCAGTGGGCGTACTTTGCTACATTTTTATAGCGAATTCGGTTGAGCCCCGGCTTGCCTCAGGCTTTCTGCGCGCCCTGGCCGAGTGCGATCTTGAGCAGGTCGGCCACCGTGTTGGCGCTGAGCTTTTCCATGATGTTGGCGCGGTGCGCCTCCACCGTCTTGATGCTGATGCCCAGGTCGTCGGCAATCTGCTTGTTCAGGCGCCCGGCCACGATGCGCTCGAGCACCTGCGCCTCGCGTGATGTGAGCTTGGACAACAGCGCGTCGCGGCTGGCGGCCTGCTGGTGCTCGCTGAAGGCGCTGCGGGCGTGTTCGAGCATGCGTTCGACCAGATTGACCAGGTCTTCTTCCTTGAAAGGCTTCTGGATGAAATCCATGGCGCCTTTTTTCATGGTGTTCACGGCCATGGGCACGTCGCCATGGCCGGTGATGAAAACAATGGGAAGTGGTGAATGGCGCTCCAGCAGTTTGTCCTGAAGCTCCAGCCCGGTCATGCCGCCCATGCGGATGTCGACGATCATGCAGGCGATCTCGCGCGGGTCGTAGCGGCTCAGGAACGACTCGGCGGAGTCAAAGCACCGCACCCGGTAGTCCTTGCCCTCGAGCAGCCACTGCAGCGAATCGCGCACGGCCTCGTCGTCGTCCACCACGTAGACCGTGCCTTTTTTTGGAATCAAGCTCATGAGATTACCCCAGCGTCTCGCATTGTCCCGGGTCGGGCGTTGGCATTGGCAGGCCCGCCTTGCGGGAGCCAGAAAGAGAAGCGACATCCTGTCACCACCTCGCCATTGTAGAGGTTCTCCGCGTGCATCCGGCCCTGGTGGGACTCCACGATGCTGCGGCACAGATTCAGTCCGATGCCCATGCCCTCGGCCTTGGTCGAGAAGAACGCTTCATACAGCCGGTCCATCACTTCGGGGGCCAGCCCGGGGCCGGTGTCGAGCACCGAAAACTCAACCACCGGCAGTTCACCCAGGGTCTTGGGCACCACGCGCAGTTCAACGCTGCGTCGCGCGGCGGGGCGTCTGGCCTGGTCGATGGATTCCGCCGCGTTCTTGAGCAGATTGACCAGCACCTGCTCGATCAAAATCGGGTCCACCAGCAATTGGGGCAGGCGGGCCGCCACGTAATGCGAGAGCCGCACATTGCGCCGCCGCAGTTCGATGTCCGCCAATTCCACGGCCTCGGACACCATGACGGTGACGTCGGACAGCGTGCGGTTGGGTTCGCTGCGCTTCACGAACGAGCGGATGCGCTGGATGATCTGACCCGCGCGCTGGGCCTGGTGCGCGGTTTTTTCCAGTGCCAGCAGCAGGTCGTCCTCGCGGATCTGTTTTGACTTGATTCGCGACACCATGCCGTTGCAGTAGTTGTTGATGGCGGTCAGCGGCTGGTTGAGTTCGTGCGCCACGCTGGAGGCCATTTCGCCCATGGTGATGAGGCGGCTGGCCGATTGCGCGCGTTCGGCCTGCGCGGCCGCCTGCTCTTCGGCCTGGCGTCGCGGAGTGATGTCGGTGGCAATCACCATCTGCGCCAGGCGCCCGTCCACCCAGTTCAGATAGCGCGAGCGCACTTCGAGCCATTTCCTGAGGTCGGTCACGTAGATCTCGGCGTTCTCGCTTTGCACGGTGGTCAGGCTGTCGGTGGGCAGGCCCATGAACGGGTCCACGTCGTCGAATGCGCTGTCGGCCGGGGGGGCGTCGGGCACGCCGGCCTGCGCCACCAGTCCGAGGTGCCCGGTGGTTTTGGAGCCGAACCAGAGCCGGTACATCTTGTTGGCAAACAGCAATTCCTCGCTGCCCAGGGGGGCCACGGAGACCGCCGCATCCAGGGCCTCCAGCACGGTGGTGAAGCGCTCGTAGGAGGCCGAGAGCTGCTCACGGATGCGGTTGGGCTCGGTGATGTCGGTCATGGAGGTCATCCAGCCGGTTTGCAGGCCGTTGGCGTCCACCAGCGGCGAGACGTAGAGCCGCGCATCAAAAACACCGCCATCCTTGCGTTTGACGCGCACCTGAAAGCCGCCCGGTGTGGTGCGACCCTGCAGTTCGTCTTCCAGGCGCTCGGCCAGCTGCTCGCGGTCCGCATCCGGCCAGTAGGGAAAGGGGGCGGTGCGACCGACCAGCTCGGCCTCGCTCCAGCCGGTCATCTGGCAGAACGCCGTGTTGACGTAAGTGATGCGGCCCTGCAAGTCCAGCGCGCGCATGCCGGTGAGCATTGAGTTCTCCATGGCGCGACGGAAGTTGGTTTCCGTCAGCAGCGCCTGCTGCGCCTGCATTCGCCGACGCGTGTGCCGCCAGTTGGCAATCAGCATCCAGGCCGTCATGACGCTGAGCACGCCGACCAGCCAGAACAGCCCGCTGCCAATGACGCCGAGCGAAGTCCGGTAGACCTGTGCCCGCAGGATCAGGCCGTTGCCGACCGGGGACACGGGCACCTCGTACTCGTTGGCCGGATTGTTGAACTGCGACATGGCGCTGCCCGGCCGTGGCGGTACGGATTCGCCGGCCAGCACGGCGTTGTTGCCGTCGAGCAGCGCCACTGCGTATTTGGCGGAGATCTCGGCGGGCACACCGTAGCGCAACATGCCGTCGATGGAGTATTCGGTCAGTACCACGCCGGCAAACCGCCCCTGGTGCGTCATGGGGATGTGCAACTGCAACATCGGCGTGGTGTCGGGCCGGACCGTGGGCTGGGAATACACGGGCTGCTGCAGGTCGCGCGCCAGGCTGTAGATGCCCTCGGTCTCGCCGACGATGAGCACGGTGTTGGGCGTTCGCAGCAGATTGATGCTGACACTGGGCGAAGCGTAGCTGGCCAGTATCTTTCGCCGCTCGTCGATCAGGGTCACGGCCTGCAGTTCGGGGTACTGATTCACCAGTGACTCGGCCCGGCCCATGAATTCGTCGAGATCGATTTCCTTGTTGGAGACGTCCCGTGCGATGCGCATCAGCTGTTCCTGGCGCGCCAGCAGGCGCAGGCGCATGCGTTGCTGGGCGTACTCCACATCGCGCCGCACGGCTTCCTGCTCGCGGTCGGTCTCTTCGGTGCGCAAATACCAGAACGCGGCGGTGATGGCCGCCAGAAACAGCACGACCGAGGCCAGTGGCGCCAGCATGGCGAAACGGTCCTGGCGAGTCGGCGTCTGGCGCCGCCACCACCGACGCCACAAGCCCTGGCCATGCGCCGGGATGGGACCGGATGGTTCACGGGGCGGTTGGGAAGCGGTCATGGCCTCGAGTGTAGGGGAGGTGCCGCGCTGGTCCGCCGCCCACTTGGCGGCAGATGGATCGTTATTTCTTTAAAATTTCATAATATAGAAAAGAAAAGCACTATTTGAAATAATGAAAAAAATATGAGAAACTCAAGCCATGGTGCAAGCACCGTACTAAATTACGTCAACAACACAAGGAGACCCGCATGTCCGCAGTACCAGGCAACGTGCATGGCGCCGCCGCCAATGACACCGACCTTCAGGAGACCCGCGAATGGATGGACGCCCTGTCCGCCGTCATCGAAAGTGAAGGACCCGAGCGGGCGCATTTCCTGCTGGAGCAGCTGCTGGAGCATGCCCGCGAAAACAGCATTGACATGCCGTTTTCGGCCACCACCGGCTATGTCAACACCATCGAGCCGGCCGAAGAAGAGCGCTGCCCGGGCAACATCGAGATCGAAGAACGCCTGCGCGCCTACATGCGCTGGAACGCGATGGCCATGGTCGTCAAGGCCAACCGCCACAACCCCGCCGACGGCGGCGACCTGGGCGGGCATATTGGTTCCTTTGCCTCCCTGGCGCACATGTTTGGGGCCGGCTTCAATCATTTCTGGCATGCCGAAAGCGAAAACCACGGTGGCGATTGCATTTATATCCAGGGCCACGTGGCGCCAGGCGTGTATGCCCGTGCCTACCTCGAAGGCCGCTTGACCGAAGAGCAGTTGCTCAACTTCCGGCAGGAAGTTGGCGGCAAGGGCCTTTCCAGTTACCCGCATCCCAAGCTCATGCCGGAGTTCTGGCAGTTCCCGACGGTGTCGATGGGGCTGGGCCCGCTGATGGCCATCTACCAGGCGCGGTTCCTGAAGTACCTGCATGCCCGCGGCATCGCCAACACCGAAAACCGCAAGGTCTGGGTGTTCTGCGGCGACGGCGAGATGGACGAGGTTGAAAGCCTGGGCGCCATCGGCCTGGCCGCCCGCGAGAACCTGGACAACCTGATCTTCGTGATCAACTGCAACCTGCAGCGCCTCGATGGCCCGGTGCGCGGCAACGGCAAGATCGTTCAGGAACTGGAAGGTGAATTCCGAGGTGCGGGCTGGAACGTCATCAAACTCCTGTGGGGCAGCAACTGGGACCCCCTGCTGGCCCGTGACAAAGAGGGTGCCCTGCGCAAGATCATGATGGACACGCTGGACGGCGACTTCCAGGCGTTCAAGGCCAACGACGGCGCCTTTGTTCGCAAGAACTTCTTCGCCCGCGACCCCCGCACGCTGGAGATGGTTGCCAAGATGAGCGACGACGACATCTGGCAGTTGCGCCGTGGCGGACACGACCCGCAGAAGGTCTACGCGGCCTACCATCGCGCGGTCAACCACAAGGGCCAGCCGACGGTGCTGCTGATCAAGACCGTCAAGGGTTTTGGCATGGGCAAGATCGGTGAAGGAAAGAACAACGTTCACCAGACCAAAAAACTGATGGACGAAGACATCAAGGCCTTCCGTGACCGCTTCAACATCCCCATCCCGGACAGCGAACTGCCCCGGATTCCGTTCTACAAACCAGCGGATGACACGCCTGAAATGAAATACCTTCACGAGCGCCGCAAGGCTCTCGGGGGTTATTTGCCGCATCGCCGCACCAGGGCGGATGAAAGCTTCACGGTGCCGTCGATCGAGACGTTCAAAAGCGTCATGGAACCGACGGCCGAAGGGCGTGAAATCTCGACCACGCAGGCTTATGTGCGCTTCCTGACGCAACTGCTGCGCGACCAGGCCCTGGGGCCGCGCGTTGTGCCCATCCTGGTGGACGAGGCCCGTACCTTTGGCATGGAGGGCCTGTTCCGCCAGGTTGGCATCTACAACCCCGCAGGCCAGCAGTACACCCCGGTCGACAAGGACCAGGTCATGTACTACAAGGAAGACGTCAAGGGGCAGATCCTGCAGGAAGGCATCAACGAAGCCGGCGGCATGAGCAGCTGGATAGCCGCGGCCACGAGCTACAGCACCAGCAACCGCATCATGGTGCCGTTCTATGTGTATTACTCGATGTTCGGCTTCCAGCGCATTGGCGACCTGGCCTGGGCCGCTGGCGACATGCAGGCGCGGGGCTTCCTGCTGGGCGGCACCTCGGGGCGCACCACGCTCAATGGTGAAGGCCTGCAGCATGAAGATGGCCACAGCCACATCCTGGCCGGGACAATTCCCAACTGCATCAGCTACGACCCGACCTTTGCGCACGAAGTGGGTGTGATCCTCCACCACGGCCTCAAGCGCATGGTCGAAAAGCAGGACAACGTGTTTTATTACCTGACGCTGCTGAATGAAAACTACGCCATGCCGGGCCTCACAGCCGGTACCGAAGAGCAGATCATCAAGGGCATGTACCTGTGCAAGACGGGTTCCGGCCTGGCCCCGAAGGGTGCGAGCGCACCGGCGCCACGCGTGCAACTTCTCGGTTCGGGCACCATCCTGCGAGAGTCGATTGCCGCCCAGGAATTGCTGGAGAAAGAATGGGGCGTGGCTGCCGACGTGTGGAGCTGCCCGAGCTTCAACGAATTGACGCGTGATGGCCAGGATGTCGAACGCTGGAACCTGCTCCATCCGACCGAAACGCCGCGTGTGCCGTTTGTGGCGCAACAGCTTGAGAAGCACGGCGGTCCGGTGGTGGCGTCCACCGACTACATCAAGGCTTATGCCGAACAGATCAGGCCGTTTGTTCCCAAGGGCCGGACCTACAAGGTTCTGGGCACCGACGGATTTGGCCGCAGCGACTTCCGCAGCAAGCTGCGCGAGCACTTTGAAGTCAACCGGCACTACATCGTGGTCGCCGCGCTGAAAGCCCTGAGCGAGGACGGCGCGGTGCCGGTCGCCAAGGTGGCCGAGGCGATCAAAAAGTACGGGATCAATGCCGATAAGGTCAATCCTCTTTACGCATAAGAACTCTGGAGACAGACATGGCATTGGTAGAAGTGAAGGTTCCCGACATCGGGGACTTTGATGAAGTCGCGGTCATTGAGTTGCTGGTCAAACCCGGCGACACGGTGAAAGCCGAGCAATCGCTCATCACCGTGGAATCCGACAAGGCATCGATGGAGATTCCATCGTCCACCGCTGGCGTGGTCAAGGAACTGAGGGTGGCTGTCGGCGACAAGGTCAAGGAAGGGTCGGTGGTGCTGGTGCTGGAAGCCGAGGCCGCAGCTTCCGCGGCGCCTGCCGCGACGCCCGCTTCGACCGCGTTGCCCGTTGCCGCACCTGCATCGGTGCCGGCGGCACCTGCGGCTGTAACGGCTGTACCGGCTGTACCGGCTGTTGCGGCCACTGCAGCCACTGGCCCGGTTGAAGTTCGCGTGCCCGACATCGGCGATTTCAAGGACGTCGCGGTGATCGAGGTGTTCGTCAAGCCTGGCGACACGGTGAAGGTCGAGCAGAGCCTGATCACTGTGGAGTCCGACAAGGCGTCGATGGAAATTCCGTCGTCGCACGCCGGTGTGCTGAAGGAACTGAAGGTCAAGGTTGGCGACAAGGTCAACATCGGTGACCTGCTGGCCATCCTGGAGGGCGCCGCTGGCGCGGCCGCTGCGGCGCCCGCTGCAACTGCAGCCGCCACTTCGCAAGGCACGTCTCCTGTCCGGGCTGAGCCTGCCGAGACCCCCGCC
>JBGSNW010000232.1:0-1833 GCA_041739435.1 Burkholderiaceae bacterium | reverse complement strand
GGTGGCGGCCAGCTGGGCCAGCAGCTCGGGGCTGATGGTGAGCAGGTCGCACCCGGCCAGCGCGGTGATCTGGCCCACGTTGCGAAAACTCGCGCCCATGATTTCGGTGCCGATGCCAAAGTGTTTGTAGTGCTCGAAGATCCGGCGCACCGACAACACGCCGGGGTCGTGGGCGCCGGCGCGTTCGGCCTCGACCCAGGCCGTGCCGGCGGCCTTCTTGTGCCAGTCGTAAATGCGGCCCACGAAGGGCGAGATCAGCTGCACCCGCGCCTGGCCACAGGCCACGGCCTGGCAAAACGCGAACAGCAGCGTGAGGTTGGTGTGGATGCCACGCCGCTCCAGCTGCGCGGCCGCCTGGATGCCCTCCCAGGTGGCGGCGACCTTGATCAGCACACGGTCGACATGGACGCCTTCGGCCTGGTAGAGCTCGATGATGCGTTCGGCCCGCGTCACGGTGGCGGCGGCATCAAAGCTCAGCCGCGCATCGACCTCGGTGGACACGCGCCCGGGAATGATCGACAGGATTTCGCACCCGAAGCGCACCAGCAGCCGGTCGATCTGTTCATCCAGCGCGCGGTCCCGGAACCGGCCCACGGTGTCCGCCATCAGCGGCCGGTATTCGGGCTTTTGCACCGCCTTGAGGATCAGCGACGGATTGGTGGTGGCGTCCTGCGGCTTGAAGGCACCGAGCTGCAGGAAGTCGCCGGTGTCGGCCACCACGGTGGTGAACTGTTTGAGGGTGTCGAGCTGGTTCATGTTCGGGATTATCCCGCCGCACGCAAGGTTTGTA
The DNA here is from genome assembly GCA_041739435.1 of Burkholderiaceae bacterium. Classification (GTDB taxonomy): domain Bacteria; phylum Pseudomonadota; class Gammaproteobacteria; order Burkholderiales; family Burkholderiaceae_C; genus PHCI01. Next base: position 1,043 of record JBGSNW010000232.1, on the reverse strand, counting down.
CCCTGCCGGCCCCGCAGCCCGGCCGCAAAGGCCGTCAAAGGCAGTTAAAGTGCCCTTTCCACCCCTGGCGTTCTGCACCATGAGTTTTGACCTCGTTCTTTTCGGCGGCACCGGCGATCTGGCCTGGCGCAAGCTGATGCCCGCGCTGTTCCAGGCCTTCCGCCATGGCTCGCTGCCCGAGGGCGGGCGCATCATCGGCGTGGGGCGCGACGACCTCTCCGACGACGCCTACCGCGCCCTGATCCAGTCGCGGTTTGACCATGTGGACCTGGCCAAGCGCCCCAGCCCCGAGGAATTTGCACGTTTTGCCGCGCTGCTTCATTTTGTGCGCATGGACCTGTCGCACCCTGCGGACTACACCCGCCTGGCCGCCGCGCTGAACACCCGCCAGGCCGACACCCTGGTGATGTACCTGGCCACCGCGCCCGCGCTGTTCACCACCGTGTGCGAGCAGATCGCCGCCGTGGGGCTGAACCAGCCGCGCACCCGCGTGGTGCTGGAAAAACCGCTGGGCCACGACCTGGCTTCCAACCGCGCCATCAACGCCGCGGTGTGCCGCGTGCTGGAAGAGCGGCAGGTGTTCCGCATCGACCATTACCTGGGCAAGCCGTCGGTGCAGAACCTGTTTGCGCTGCGTTTTGGCAACGCCCTGTTCGAGCCGCTGTGGCGGCGCGAGCACATTGCCAACATCCAGATCACCATCGCCGAAGACCTGGGGGTGGAAAAGCGCGGCGCCTTCTACGACAGCACCGGCGCCTTGCGCGACATGGTGCAGAACCACGCGCTGCAACTGCTGTGCGCCATCGGCATGGAGCCGCCCATCAACGCGCACGCCGACGCCATCCGCGATGAAAAACTCAAGGTGCTGCGCTCGCTCAAAGCCTGGACGCCGCAATCGCTGGCGCAGGACGTGATCCGCGGCCAGTACGGTCCGGGCAAGATGTCCGGCAACGCCGTCCCAGGTTATCGATCAGAGGCCGGCGTGGACCCACACAGCAACACCGAGACTTTCGTCGCGTTGCGCACCGAGTTGTCCAACTGGC
>JBGSNW010000222.1:0-3892 GCA_041739435.1 Burkholderiaceae bacterium | reverse complement strand
GACCTGAGGCCCAGGACAGGCGACATCATGCTTAAGGAGGGCCGCAGCCCTCACGGCGTGGGCGTGGTGGACACCGGCTTCACCACAGGCGGCAGCATCCTGCCCACCTCGTCAAATGCCAGCGCGCCCTCGACCGCCTGTGGCGGCGTCGCCGCGTGCCGCTGCAAATTGCGCCCGACCCAGCGCTCCTGAAACCAGCCCACGTGCCCCAGCTGCCAAAGCGGCGGGTCGGTCCATGGCGTGGGCGCGGAGCCACGGGGCAACGCCAGCGCCGCCGCGTTCTCGAACTGCGAAAACAGGAACAGGCTGTGGTTGCGCGCATCCATCAACGCCAGCGACAGCAATTCGCGCCCGGCGTGCCGCATGTGCGGCGAGTCGATTGAAATGTTTTGCAGCGACGATAGAAATTCAGCACTCATGGACCTGGCCGCTTCCTGTTTTTCTACCAAGTGAAAATTTCCGCGTTTACCCTTACGAAAGAATCCGCATGGCATGCATTTTCAGACTGTAACAAGGTAATCTTCAGGGTTGCCCGTCGCCTGTCGGAGCGTTTGCCGGTTGGCGACGCACACCGGCGGCGCGGCATGCGGGGTTTATTTTGACGGAGATCGCATGCAAATTTTATTGACCCTCTCGCGGTGGATCGACCGCTTCAGCGAGTTCGTGGGCCGTTGGGTGGCCTGGCTGGTGCTGGTGGCGGTGCTGATCAGCGCCGCCAACGCCGTCACACGCAAGGTGTTCGACTGGAGTTCCAACGCGCTGCTTGAAATCCAGTGGTATCTGTTTGCCGCCGTGTTCATGCTGGCAGCGGGGTACACGCTGCTGCGCCAGGAGCACGTGAAGATCGACGTGGTGTCGGGCCGCTTTTCCAAGCGGACCCAGATCTGGATCGACATCGTGGGCATTTGCGTCTTCCTGCTGCCTTTCATCGTCTACGTCATCATGCTGTCGATGCCGCTGGTCACCGGGGCTTATGTTTCCGGCGAGGTGTCGTCCAACGCCGGGGGCCTGATCCGCTGGCCGGTGTTTGCGCTGCTGCCCGCCGGGCTGGCGCTGCTGGGCATCCAGGGCGTGTCTGAGCTCATCAAACGCATCGCGTACCTCCAGGGGCTGGTGCCCGACCCGACCAAAAAGGCCGGCGCCAAGACCGCCGAGGAAGAACTGGCGGAATTCCTGCAGCAAAAAGAGGTTTCGGCCCGCGAAGCCGCCCAGTTGGGAGCACAGAAATGATCGAATTCCTGACCGCCAACATGGCGCCGATCATGTTCGGCTCGCTGGTACTGTTTTTGATGTTTGGCTATGCCGTCGCGTTTTCGCTGGCCGCCTGCGGACTGTTTTTTGGCTTTGTGGCGGTGGAGCTGGGGGTCATCAACCCGGCCTACCTGCAAAGCCTGCCGCTGCGCATGTTCGGCATCATGCAGAACGACACCCTGCTGGCCATTCCGTTCTTCACCTTCATGGGGCTGATTCTCGAGCGCTCGGGCATGGCCGAAGACCTGCTCGACACCATCGGGCAGCTGTTCGGCCCCATCCGTGGTGGCCTGGCTTACGCGGTGATTCTGGTGGGCGCCATGCTGGCGGCTACCACCGGCGTGGTGGCCGCGTCGGTGATCTCCATGGGCCTGATCTCGCTGCCCATCATGCTGCGCTATGGCTACGACCGGCGCGTGGCCACCGGCGCCATTGCGGCGTCCGGGACGCTGGCGCAGATCATCCCGCCCTCGCTGGTCCTGATCGTGCTGGCCGACCAGCTCGGCCGCAGCGTGGGCGACCTGTACAAGGGCGCCTTCGTTCCGGGCTTCGTGCTGACCGCACTGTATCTGGGCTACATCGCGCTGATCAGCATGGTGCGACCGAAATGGGTGCCCGCGCTGCCCGCCGAGGCACGGACCATCCGCGAAGACGATGGCACGCCCGGCCTGCGCTCGCTGGGCGTCCTGACGGTGTTGTCGGTGGCGGCGGCCATTGCCTTTGGCAAATCGCGTCCGGACTCCGTCCATGCAGACGAAGTCATCGTCACGTCCATGTGCGTGGGGGTTGGCCTGGCGTTTGTTTTCGCGCTCGTGAACCGCGCCTTCAAGCTGGGCCTGCTGTCGCGCATGGCCGAACGGGTCACGTTTGTGCTGATTCCGCCACTGGCCCTGATCTTCCTGGTGCTGGGCACCATTTTCCTGGGCATCGCCACCCCCACCGAAGGCGGCGCCATGGGGGCCGTGGGCGCCCTGGTGATGGCGATGGTGCGTCGGCGCATCGACCTCAAGCTGATGCGCCAGGCCATGGACTCCACCATGAAACTGTCGTGTTTCGTGCTGTTCATCCTGATCGGCGCCACGGTGTTCAGCCTGGCGTTCCAGGGCGTGGACGGCCCGATCTGGGTCGAACACCTGCTGACCGGCCTGCCCGGCGGCCAGTTAGGCTTCCTGATCGTGGTGAACATCCTGGTGTTCGTGCTGGCGTTTTTCCTGGACTTCTTTGAACTTGCGTTCATCATCATCCCGTTGATCGCGCCCGTGGCCGACAAGCTCGGGATCGATCTGGTGTGGTTCGGCGTGCTGCTGGCGGTGAACATGCAGACCTCGTTCATGCACCCGCCGTTCGGGTTTGCGCTGTTTTACCTGCGCAGCGTGTCGCCACACGAGGACTACACCGACAAGGTCACCAAGAAGCCCATCGCCAAGATCACGATCCAGCAGATCTACTGGGGTTCCGTGCCGTTCGTGATCATCCAGATCATCATGGTGGTGCTCATCATCGCGTTTCCGGGCATTGTGTCCAGGGACACCGACAAGGGACCGAAGATCGACGTGGACAAGGTGCTGATGCAGATGCAGGACGCCGGACGGTCCGGCGAGGATTCGTACGGTGCACCCCCGCCCGCAGAGGGTGACGCCTCGGCGCCGGCCGGCAATACGTCCTACGGTTCGGAAGACCCGATGAAGGGCCTGCTGGAATCCATCCGCGACCAGGGCAAGAAGCCCTGACCCATCGCCGCGCACCCGCCGGGGTGCGCGCGGCCTTGTATCCAGCCACCCGCCCGCGCCGCTGCCCACGCAGCGATCCGGGCGGGTTTTTTATGTCAAATAGGGCTTTAGCCCCCGTCAAATGGTGATAGTTTGCTATTCTTGAAATAGCAACTCAGCGCTGGCCGCACGTCAACCGCGCACCCTGTCCTGCGCACGCCGCTGCAGGATCTCGAACGCGGGCAGCGTCTTGCCCTCCAGCACTTCCAGGAACGCGCCGCCCCCGGTCGAGATGTAGCCGATCCGGTCTTCGATGCCATATTTGGCGATGGCCGCCAGGGTGTCGCCGCCGCCGGCAATGCTGAAGGCGTCCGATGCCGCGATCGCCTGGGCAACAACCTTGGTGCCGTTTTCGAACGCGGCGAACTCGAACACACCCACCGGGCCGTTCCAGACAATGGTGCCGGCCTTGCGCAATTGCGCGGCCAGCTGCTGGGCCGTCTCGGGCCCGATGTCGAGGATCAGGTCGTCGTCCTGCACGTCCGTGGCGGCCTTCACGGTGGCGGGGGCGTCGGCGGCGAAGGTCTTGGCACAGACCACGTCGGTGGGGATCGGCACCTCGGCGCCTCGCGCCTTCATGGCGTCGATGACGGCACGCGCCTCGCCCACCAGATCGGCCTCGGCCAGGCTTTTGCCGATGTTCAGCCCGGCCGCCCGCATGAAGGTGTTGGCAATGCCACCCCCCACGATGAGCTGGTCCACGTTCTTCGCCAGGCTTTGCAGGATGCTGAGTTTGGTGCTGACCTTGGAGCCGGCCACGATGGCCACCAGCGGGCGCCGGGGCTGCGCCAGCGCTTTGGTGATGGCGTCAATCTCGGCCGCCAGCAGCGGGCCGGCACAGGCCACGGGCGCGTACTGCGCGATGCCGTACG
>JBGSNW010000220.1:0-7290 GCA_041739435.1 Burkholderiaceae bacterium | reverse complement strand
CTGCGCCATCGAGGTGTGCCGCACGTCAGCCCCCTTGACAATGTAGATGATGAACTCGGCAATATTCTTGGCGTGGTCACCAATGCGTTCGATGGCCTTGGCCAGGAACAGCAGGTCCAGGCAGGCCGAAATCTTGCGTGGATCTTCCATCATGTAGGTGATGAGCTTGCGCACGAAGCCGTTGAACTCCTGGTCGATCAGGTCGTCTTCCTTGAGAATCTGCACCGCGACCGCGGTGTCCAGGCGCGCAAACGCATCGAGGGCCTTGCGGAGCAAGCCAGAAGCCAGATCGGCCGCAACACGGAGCTCCGACGCCGGCAGCGACCGCGACGCCCCACTGTCGATGATGGCGCGAACCATGCGGGCGATCTTCTCGGCCTCGTCGCCCACCCGCTCCAGATTGGCGGTGGTCTTGGAGATGGCGATCAACAGGCGAAGGTCGCGGGCCGTGGGCTGTCGACGTGCAATGATGGACGACAATTCACGGTCGATGTCGACCTCCATCGCGTTCACGCGGGCCTCGTTTTCGATCACCTGTGCGGCCACTTCAGAGCTGAACTGCGACAGTGCATAGATGGCCTGGCGAATCTGCGATTCGACCAGTCCGCCCAGCTCCATCACACGGGACGAAACGCCATTGAGCTCGCTGTCGAACTGCGTAGAGAGATGTTTTTCAGGCATGGTGTGCTTTCTGGGCGGGTTCAGCCGAATCGGCCGGTGATGTAGTCCTCGGTTTCCTTGCGCTTGGGCTTGAAGAACAGTTCTTCGGTCGCGCCAAACTCCACAAGGTCTCCCAGGTACATATAAGCGGTGTAATCGCTGCAACGGGCAGCCTGCTGCATGTTGTGCGTCACGATCACCACGGTGTAGTCGCTTTTGAGCTCGGCGATCAGTTCCTCGATCTTGGCGGTGGAGATCTGGTCCAGCGCCGAGCAGGGCTCGTCGAGCAGCAGCACTTCGGGCTTGATGGCAATGCCGCGCGCAATACACAGGCGTTGTTGCTGCCCGCCGGAAAGGCTCGACCCGTTTTGCTGGAGTTTGTCCTTGACCTCGTCCCACAGCGCCGCCTTGCGCAGGGCCCATTCGACCCGGTCTTCCATGTCGGCCACGTTCAGGCTTTCAAACAGCTTCACGCCAAAAGCCACATTGTCGAAAATCGACATCGGAAACGGCGTCGGTTTCTGGAAAACCATGCCGACCTTGGCACGAATCAGCGCCACGTCTTTCCTGGAGGTCAGGAGGTTCTCGCCGTCGAACAGCACTTCGCCGTCGGCACGCTGCTCCGGGTACAGCTCGTACATGCGGTTGAAGATCCGCAACAGGGTGGATTTCCCGCAGCCCGAGGGGCCAATGAACGCGGTGACTTTTTTCTCCGGAATTTCCAGATTGATGCCTTTGAGCGCATGAAACTTGCCGTAGTAGAAATCCAGGTTTTTGACCGAGATCTTGGGCGCAACGTCGCGTGTTGAAATGGATTGCATGTTGTTTTCTCTTCGAGTGGAGATGCGTTCGCTCAGTTTTTGTTGCGCGTCAGCACGCGCGCCAGGATGTTGAGGCCGAGTACCGCCATCGTGATGATGAACACCCCCGCCCAGGCCAGTTTTTTCCAGTTTTCGTACGGGCTCATTGCATACTTGAAAATGGTCACGGGCAGGCTGGCCATGGGTTCACCCAGATTGGAGGTCCAGAACTGGTTGCTCAGGGCGGTGAACAGTAACGGCGCCGTCTCTCCGGCAATACGCGCCACCGCCAGCAGGACGCCGGTCACCACGCCAGCGCGCGCGGCCCGCAGCGTGATGCTCATGATGACCTTCCACTTGGGGGCACCCAGCGCATAGGCCGCTTCCCGCAGTCCTGGCGGCACCAGCTGCAGCATGTTTTCAGTGGTGCGAATCACCACGGGGATCACGATCAGCGCCAGTGCAACCACACCCGCCCAGCCCGAAAACGAATTGAACCGCGACACCACCACCGCATACACAAACAGCCCGATCACGATGGACGGTGCCGACAACAGGATGTCGTTCACGAACCGGGTGGTGGAAGCCAGCCAGCCCTTGACATCGTATTCGGCCAGGTAGATACCGGCCATCACCCCGATGGGCGTGCCCACGAACGTGGCCAGCGAAACCATCAGGAAAGACCCATACAGGGCGTTGGCGATGCCCCCTTCCTCGTTGGGCGGTGGCGTCATCTGCGTGAACGTGGCCCAGTTCAGGCCGCCGACCCCCAACCGGATGGTCTCGAACAGAATCCAGGCCAGCCAGAACAGGCCGAACGCCATGGCGGCCAACGAGAGGGTCAACGCGATCCCGTTGACACGTTTTCGCGCGGTAAAACGGGCCAGCCGGGCGCGTTCGCTCTCGGCCTTCTGGATCAGCATTTCGCTGGTGGTCATGACTTGGCCCCCTCGTTCTTGCGCAACTGGGCCAGCAGCAGCTTGGACAATGCCAGCACCACAAAGGTGATGAAAAACAGCACCAGCCCCAGGTAGATCAGCGCCGCCTGGTGCAGGCCGCTGGCGGCTTCCGCGAATTCGTTGGCGAGCGCCGAGGTGATGCTGTTGGCGGCCTGAAACAGGCTCAGCGAATCGAGCTGGTTGAAATTGCCGATGACAAACGTGACCGCCATGGTTTCGCCCAGAGCGCGCCCCAACCCCAGCATGATGCTGCCCACCACGCCGGCCTTGGTATAGGGCAGGACCACCTTCCACATGACTTCCCATGTGGTCGAGCCCAGGCCGTAGGCCGATTCCTTGAGCAATACCGGCGTCACTTCGAACACATCACGCATCACCGAAGCAATGAATGGAATCACCATGATGGCCAGAATGATGCCCGCCGAGAGGATACCGATCCCCACGGGCGGACCCGAAAAGAACGCCCCGAGATAGGGCACATTGCCAAACATGCCTTGCAGCGGCTGCTGCACGTAGGTGGCCAGAATGGGACCGAACACCAGCAGGCCCCACATGCCATACACGATGGACGGCACCGCCGCCAGCAATTCAATGGCGGTGCCCAAGGGCCGCTTGAGCCAGGCGGGCGACAGTTCGGTCAGAAACAGCGCAATGCCAAAACTCACGGGCACGGCAATCAGCAAGGCGATGAACGAGGTGGCCAGCGTGCCGTAGATCATGACCAGGCCGCCGTACTCGTTTTGCACCGGGTCCCAGACGCTGTTGGTCAGGAAACCCAACCCGTATTTCGAAATCGCCGGCCAGGCCCCCACGAACAATGAAATCAGGATGCCCGCCAGCAGGCCCAGGGTGACAATGGCGGCCCCCTTGGCTGCCCAGCCGAACAGACGATCGGCCCAGGGGCCCAGGGTTTTGAAGGATGTGGGTGGCGGGTTGGTCATGGCGCGTCGGGGCGCCGCCTGATCCATATCAAACGGCGACTTGTTCGCCGGGAGTGTAGAGGACACGTCGACCCCCAGTTTTTATGTAGTTGATCGCGGCCGGGCCACACAGACCCGGCCCTGCGGGTTTTGTTTATTTGTAGGCGACAGATTTGCCCGAGGCGTCCTTGATGTCGCCCCACGCCTTGGCGATGCTCGCCTTCACGCTGGCGGGCATGGGAACGTAGTCCAGATCATCGGCCATCTTGTCGCCGTTCTTGTAGGCCCAGTCAAAGAACTTGAGCGTGGCAGCCGCGTCCCCCGGTTTGTCCTGCACCTTGTGCATCAGGATGAACGTTGCACCTGTCAGTGGCCACGCGTCCTTGCCCGGCTGGTTGGTCAGGATCTGGTAGAAGCTTTTGCTCCAGTCGGCGCCGGCCGCGGCGGCCTTGAATGTGGTGTCGTCCGGCGATACGAAAACCCCCGCGCTGTTTTGCACCTGGGCGTAAGTCATTTTGTTCTGCTTGACATAGGCGTATTCAACGTAGCCAATCGAATTGGGCAGGCGCCCCACGAACGCAGCCACGCCCTCGTTGCCCTTGCCACCCGCGCCCGTGGGCCAGTTGACGGCCGTGCCCTCGCCCACCTTGGTCTTCCATTCGGCGTTCACCTTGCTGAGGTAGTTGGTGAAGATGAAGGTGGTGCCCGAACCGTCGGCGCGGCGCACGGGGGAAATGGCGGCGTCCGGCAACGGCACACCCGCGTTCAGGGCAGTGATCGCCGGATCGTTCCACTTGGTGATCTTGCCCAGGTAAATGTCACCCAGCACCTGACCACTCAGTTTGATCTGGCCCGCGGCAATGCCCTTGATGCTCACGATCGGAACCACGCCGCCAATGACGGTGGGGAACTGCATCTGCCCTTTTTTGGCCAGCACATCGTCGGTCTGCGGCATGTCGGACGCACCAAAAGCGACCGTCTTGGAGTCGATCTGCTTGATGCCAGCACCGGACCCGACCGATTGGTAGTTGACCTTCACGCCGGTTGCCTTGTTGTATTCGGACGCCCACTTTGCATATAGCGGCGCCGGAAACGTGGCGCCAGCGCCTGTCACGTCCTGCGCATAAGCGGTTGCGCCCAACGCGAACATGGCAACGCCAAGGCCCAAAGTTGCCAAGGAAGCACGAGATTTCATGGATTCACCTTTTCATAGGAGTGGAACGATGAAGCGACTTTAGGTCCGCAATGTGACAGTCACGTGACAAGCCGTCGATTTCCATGTAATTGATTTGAAAGGATTTTTAGGTTCATCCTGTCACACAACGTTCATGTTTGTGTCACGACTCCGTCACGCTGGATGGGTAACTTCTCCCTGTTTTTGTTCAACAGGAGAAACCATGTTCCATCGTCGTACTGCCTTTGTCATCCTTGCCGTCGCCGCCCTGGCAGGTTGCGCCAGTGGCCCCCGGCCCGTTTCCATTGCCGACACCATTGCCGCCACGCCCTCGTTGAGCACGCTCAACGGCCTGGTGGTCCGGGCGGGATTGACCGACACGCTCAAGGCCAGTGGCCCCTACACCGTGTTTGCACCCACCAATGACGCGTTCAAGGCCGTGCCGGCCAAAACCCTGGACGAGCTGGGCAAGGACCCGGCCCGTCTCAAGGCGGTGCTGAGCTACCACGTGATCCCCGTCAAGCTGCTCGCCAGCGACGTCAAGCCCGGCAACGCCAAGACCGTCCAGGGCGCCAACATCGGCCTGGGCCGCGCGGGCACCTTTGTCACCGTGGACAGCGCCATCGTGCAGACGGCTGACATTTCGGCCGCCAACGGCGTGATTCATACCGTGGACCAGGTGCTGATTCCGCCCGTACGTCGCTGAACCCGACCCGCTGCATGGGGCGGCACGGTGTGGATCCGTGCCGCCGCATTTTTTAAGCGTTTTATGGCTTTATCCCCCGTCAAATAGCGTTATGTAGCTATTTATTAAATAGCAATTGAACATTTCCCGACAGCCTGTTTTGCTCCCGAGGTTTCCATGAACCGTGCCCCCCACGCCACCCTGACCCGCCGCCATGTACTCCAGCGTGCCGTTGTCGTCGCTGGCGCCACCGCCGTTCCCGCGCTGGCGCTGGGCCAGCCGGGCAAGCCCACAACGGGCGGGCGTCGCCTGATGGTGGCGCAGATACTGGACACCTCGGCCCGGCAACAGGACGTGGCCAAGGATTTCCTGATTGGCGCCCGGGCCGCATGGCAGGACATCAACGCGCGTGGCGGTGTACGCGGACTGCCGATCGAACACCGGGTGGTTGAAGTGGACGGCACCGAGGCCAGTGTACGCACCGGCTTGCTGGCCCTGCGCGACAACCCGGCCTGCATCGCACTTTGCGGGTCGGTCGGGAGCACCGCGGCCGCCCAGGTTGAGTCCGTCCTGCAACAGGAAAATGCAGATTGGGCCCATGTCGCACCCTGGCTGCAAAGTGCCGACGAAGCCACGCCAGACCATAGCTTCCCCATATTTGCCACCCGCGACGTGCAGATCGCACATGCGCTCCAGTCATTGGCGGGCATGGGTATCACGGAGCTGGGCGCCGTGTACGACTCGTCCGACGAGCTGGCCCGGCAACGGGACGCTCTTTCGCGTGTGGCTTCGCGGATGAAACTGAAGATTCGACACTACGCCCCGGCGGCACCCGCGCAGGACCTGCGAGCCCTGGGCCAGAACCTGAGCCTCGACACCCCTGCCATCCTGATCTTTCTGGGTGGCACGCCAGAGCTTGCGCAGTTCACCCAGGGTTTGGGGCAACAGCCGCGGCAGCGCTACGTGGTGGCCCTGGCCGATGTCAACCTCCAGACCCTGATGCAGATGGGTGTCGCCCGCAACACCCCCATCATCGGCACGCAGGCGGTGCCGGTCGTCACGTCCAGCCTGCCCGTGGTGCGCGCCTACCGGGAAACCCTGGCTCGCCTGTTCGATGAACCCCCCACACCCCACAGTCTGGCCGGATTCATCTCCGCGCGTTACGTGTTCGAGGTCATCCAGGCCCTGAACGAGGCACCCACGCGCCAGAAGGTGCTGGCTGCTTTTCAAAGGCGGACCGACATGGACTTGGGAGGCTACCGGATCGCGTTCGATGCGCGGCACCGCAGCACCCGTTACGTCACGCAAAGCATGCTGACCACCAACGGGCGTGTGGTCGGTTGAAGCGCCAGCCAGCGCTGGGCCCGCGCGCCAACGGCCGCCACGCGAATGCTATGCTGGCCGCAACACGTCAGTTCGCACCATGCAAAACGGAACCCTCCTCGCCGCCGTCGACCTCGGCTCCAACAGCTTTCGCCTTGAAATCGGGCGCCTCGACCACGGCCAGATCCAGCGCACCGAATACCTGAAAGAAACCGTCCGCCAGGGCAACGGCCTGGACGCCGACCGCAACCTGTCGCTGGCCGCCATGCAACGCGGCTGGGACTGCCTGGCACGTTTTGGCGAGCGCCTGGCGGGCCTGCGCAAGTCGCAGGTGCGCGCCGTGGCCACCCAGACCTTGCGCGAAGCCCGCAACCGCGATGAGTTTTTGAGCCGGGCCTGTGAAGTGCTGGGCTTTCCCATCGACGTCATCCAGGGTCGCGAGGAGGCCCGCCTCATCTACCAGGGGGTGGCCCACCTGCTGCCCCAGTCGAACGAGCGCCGGCTGGTGGTGGACATCGGCGGCCGTTCCACCGAGCTGATTCTGGGCACCGGGCTGCAGGCGCGCGTCATGGAGTCGTACCGCGTGGGCAGCGTGGCCTGGTCGATGAAATACTTTCCGCGCGGCGAGTTCACGGCCGATGCGTTCCAGCAGGCGGGCATCGCCGCACAGGCCCTCCTGGACGAAGCGCTGGACGCCTACCGCCGCGACACCTGGGACGTGGCCTACGGCTCGTCCGGCACCATCGGCGCCGTGGGTGACGCGCTCGCC
>JBGSNW010000186.1:0-2952 GCA_041739435.1 Burkholderiaceae bacterium | reverse complement strand
GGTCCCTGGCGAGGCCGCCTTCGCTGGCCACCGCGGTCGGTTTTTTGACCGCGGCACCCGGGCCGTTTTCGAGGGCGCGAGCGAGCAGCATGGGCAAGATGGGCCACTGCACCGGACGGCGCGCAACCGTGTGCCCCTTGGGCACGTCGGCGCCCTCGACCCAGATCACCGCCTTGCCGTTGACCCAGGCATTCTTCTGGGCCCACTGGTTGGCCGCGGCGTCGCGGGCGTTGAGAATCAGCACGTCGGCGTCCATGGCCTGATTGACGTTGAGCATGACCAGCCGGGGGTTGCGACGCTGCGACACCTTGACCGTGCCCTCCAGCAGCCGCTGCTCCATGGCCGTGAGGCCCATGGCCATGAGCTTCAGTGTCTGCACCGACTCCGCCGCCACGTCGGATGCGGTTGCGGGTGACGCGGCGGGCAGCCCCTCGGGCACGTTCTCGCCGCCGGTGCCTTGCACACTGCTTTGCATCAGGATATTGACCATGTTTGTTCCCTCTGGGTGACACACACCCTGTTACTTGTAACGTTGGGCGCCCCGGGCTCTGGCACCGTGCCGCTGAACATCGGCAGCGGCATGTGAACAAGCCCACACCCCCGGTTTTCGACCGATATGTCTTTTTTTGTAACGCCTCAGGGAGAATACCTACACGGAATGTAGTACGCCAGTACCTGATATCCGACTTTCGCGGTTTCCGTGAAAACCTGTGCAAAAAAACGTCATCCTGTCCGGGGCGTGACACACAAGCCCCATTGCAGGCGCCAAACAGCGTCAGGAATTTCCGCCTGATCGGCCTTTGGAACGACCGGTCTTGCGCGGGGGCTGGGCGGCGGTTCCGGCCACCCGGGGTGGCAGGCCGGTGTGTTGGGTCAGCAACCGGCCTCGTGTCGGCTGCGCTGGCTGGGCCGGCGCCGCCGTGGAGTTCTTGCGCCGCGCGCTCTGGTAGCTACCGTCGGTGAGCGGCTGCCAGGTGGGGATCAGGTGGTGCTTGCCGTTGCCAATGAGGTCGGCACGGCCCATGGCCTTGAGGGCCTCGCGCAGCAGCGGCCAGTTGTTGGCGTCGTGGTAGCGCAAAAAGGCCTTGTGCAGGCGGCGGCGCTTTTCACCCCGCACGATGTCCACGGCCTCGTCATCCCCTTGTGCTTCACGGTGGATCTTGCGCAGCGGGTTGCGCCCCGTGTGGTACATGGCCGTGGCCGTGGCCATGGGGCTGGGGTAGAAGGTCTGCACCTGGTCGGCGCGAAAGCCGTTTTTCTTGAGCCACACGGCCAGGTTCATCATGTCCTCGTCGCGCGTGCCCGGGTGGGCGGCGATGAAGTACGGGATCAGGTACTGCTTCTTGCCCGCCTCGGCACTGTATTTGTCAAACATCTGCTTGAACTTGTCGTAGGTGCCGATGCCGGGCTTCATCATCTTGCCCAGCGGGCCCGCTTCAGTGTGCTCGGGCGCGATTTTCAGGTAGCCGCCCACGTGGTGCTGCACCAGCTCTTTCACGTATTCGGGCGACTGCACGGCCAGGTCGTAGCGCAGGCCCGAACCGATCAGGATTTTCTTCACGCCCTTCAGGGCCCGCGCGCGGCGGTACATGTGGATCAGCGCCGAATGGTCGGTGTTGAGGTTCTGGCAGATGCCGGGGTACACGCAGCTGGGCTTGCGGCAGGCCGCCTCGATCTCGGGCGATTTGCAGCCGATGCGGTACATGTTGGCCGTGGGGCCGCCCAGGTCGGAGATGGTGCCGGTGAAGCCCGCCACCTTGTCGCGGATTTCCTCGACCTCGCGGATCACCGAGTCTTCGCTGCGGCTCTGGATGATGCGGCCTTCGTGCTCGGTGATGCTGCAAAAGGTGCAGCCGCCAAAGCAGCCACGCATGATGTTCACGGAAAAGCGGATCATCTCCCACGCCGGGATTTTGGTGGCGGCGTCAAAGCTGCCGTTTTCATCGGCGTAGGCCGGGTGCGGGCTGCGCGCGTAGGGCAGGCCGAACACGTGGTCCATCTCGGCGGTGGTCAGGGGAATGGGCGGCGGGTTGATCCAGACGTCGCGCGCCGTGGCACCTTCGCCATGCGCCTGCACCAGCGCGCGGGCGTTGCCGGGGTTGGTTTCCAGGTGCAGCACGCGGTTGGCGTGGGCATAAAGCACCGGGTCCGCCTTGACCTGCTCGTAGCTGGGCAGGCGGATCACGCTGCGCGCGCGTGGCGGCACCTTGACGCTGCCCTTGCCGTACAGCGCGGGGTTGGGCATGAAGGTCATGACAACCTCCGTTCGCCCTGCGCTCGGCCTGTCCTGAGCTTGTCGAAGGATCGAAGGGCTCGCAGGGGCGTCGACTGGCTCAGCCCGAACGGATGAGGTTGCAGCAGCCACCTCGTCCTTCGAACACGTCGCACCCTGCGCCACGGCCTGCTCGGCGGTGGTCTGGTAGGGGTTGATGTGCGATTCGACCCGCCCCGGCTCGTCCACCTGTGTGGAATCGATCTCGAACCAGCCCTGGGCGTTGTCGTCGCCAGGCCCGCGCATGTCGTGGCTCGCACGGAGCACGAAGGCCGTGCCGCGCACGTCGGTGATCCGTTGCACCGGCTCCCCGGCGGCCAGCCGGTGCGCCACCTCGACCAGGGCACGCTCGGCGTTGCCGTACAGCAGCAGGTCGCACTTGGCGTCCACCACGATGGAGCGGCGCACCTTGTCGGACCAGTAGTCGTAGTGCGCGATGCGGCGCAGGCTGCCCTCGATGCCGCCCAGCACGATGGGCACGTCGCCGTGGGCCTCGCGGCAGCGCTGGCTGTAGACAATGGCCGCGCGGTCGGGCCGCTTGCCGCCGATATCGCCGGGGGTGTAGGCATCGTCGGTGCGGATTTTTCGGTCAGCCGTGTAGCGGTTGATCATGCTGTCCATGTTGCCCGCCGTCACGCCCCAGAACAAATTGGGTTTGCCCAAAGCTTTGAAGGGCTCGG
>JBGSNW010000178.1:0-3930 GCA_041739435.1 Burkholderiaceae bacterium | reverse complement strand
GTCCAGCGGTCCGCAGGGGGCGCCCCGCAGCCAGCGGGCTTGCGAGGCGCGCGCCTGCGCCAGCGCGTGTTCCGGGCGCAGCAGCCAGGTGGCGTGCAGATGGGGTTCCCAGCGGTCGATGTGTGCCAGCACCGCCTGGGTGACTTCCACTGGCGAGAGCTTGCGCTGGCCGAATGCCAAAACCAGCTCGGCTGCGGACATGGCGTGCAATTCAGTCATCCGGATGTGCTTTCAAAAGGGAGGCCGGGGGCTCAACCATTGCCGCCGACAGGGTGATCGGGTGGCGCAGGCAAAAGGTCGCCTCGACCGACCGATAATGCCAGAACTGACCCTGTGAGGACCCCCGAATGGCACTGATGATCACCGACGAATGCATCAATTGCGATGTGTGCGAGCCGGAGTGCCCGAACGAGGCGATTTACCTGGGCCAGGAGATCTACGAGATCGATCCGCGCAAGTGCACCGAATGTGTGGGCCACTTTGACGAGCCGCAATGTGTTCAGGTGTGCCCGGTGGCCTGCATTCCGGTGAACCCCGCGTTTGTGGAGTCACAAGAGACGCTGTGGCAGAAGTTCCGGCGCCTGCAGGAAGAAGCGGCGTCCGCTGCCGGTGTGGCGCCGCGCGTTTGAGGGCTTCTCAGGCCTCTGGGGGATTCGACGCCGGGGGCGCGCTTTCGGGCCGGGGTGGTTTGGGCCGCGGGGGCTTGTGGGTGTGGGCGATCTGCATGGCTTTTTCCATTTCGCCGTCGATCAGGTTCGGCACGGCCTTGAGGGTTCGCTGTATGCAGTCTTCAATGGCGTTGCGGTCGTCGGGCGAGGGTTTTTTCAGCACCCAGTGGATCACCTCGGATTTGACGCCCGGGTGCCCGATGCCCAAGCGCAACCGCCAGTAATCGGCTGAGCCCAATTGCGCGTGGATATCCCGCAGGCCGTTGTGTCCGGCATGACTGCCCCCGAACTTGAGCTTGGCCTGCCCGGGCACGACGTCGAGTTCGTCGTGCGCGACAAGGATCTCCTCCGGCTGGACCTTGAAGAACCGCGCCAGCGCGGCCACCGATTTGCCCGAGAGGTTCATGAAAGTCTGGGGTTCGAGCAGCCAGATGGTGTGGCCCCCAACCGTGGTTCGTGCCACCCGCCCGTGGTAGCTTTTGTCGGGCTGCAGCGTGAGCTTGAGCGCGCTGGCGAGCGCCTCCAGCCACCAGAAGCCGGCGTTGTGACGCGTTGACTCGTAATCGGGGCCGGGATTGCCCAGGCCGACGAACAGTTTGATCATGGAGGTGAATTATGGCGGGTGCGACGTCGCGCCGGCATGCCTTGGCGCGGACGCGGACACCAACAAAAACGGCCCGTCTGAGCGGGCCGTTGACGTGGGCGAATGAACGCCGACGGGCTTACTTCTTGGCAGCAGGGGCCTTGGCCGCGGGTGCGGCTTTGCCCGCAGCCGCCTTGCCTGCGGCCGGTGCAGCCGCAGCGGGCGCTGCTGTGGCCGGGTCCGGCGCCTCTTCGACCGTGGCCACCACGGACACCAGCACCGGGTTGCTCACGCCGCGGGTGACGGCCTTCACGCCCTTGGGCAGGGTGATGTCGGACAGGTGCAGCGAGACACCCTTTTTCAGGCCGCTGAGGTCGACGGTGATGGATTCCGGCAGGTCGGCCGGCAGGCACGACACCTGCAACTCAGTGACAACGTGGTTGACCAGGCAGTGCTCGAACTTCACGGCCTGGGAGTTCTCCTCGCCGGTGTAGTGCATGGGCACTTTCATGGTGAGGCGGGTGTTGGCGTCCACACGCTGGAAGTCGATGTGCTGCACCAGCTGCTTGTAGGGGTGCATGTTCACGTCGCGCAGCAGGACCTTGCTGGTCGTGCCGTTCAATTCCATCTCCAGGACGGTGGAATGGAAGGCTTCCTTCTTGATGGCGTGCCACAGTGCGTTGTGGTCAAGCTCGATCAATTGGGGGGCTGCGTCGCCACCATAAACGATGCCGGGCGTCTTGCCGGTGTTGCGGAGACGGCGGCTCGCACCCGTGCCCTGCTTGGTACGCTCAAAAGCGATGAATTTCATGACTGACTCCAAAAAGAGCCCACCGCGACCAGTGTGGCTCCGGGTTGAAAAGGGCCGAATCAACGGCCCGCAAAAGCGGCAGGCTTGCGGCCTGCCGCGGGTGTTCCAGGATCAGAAAAGTGCTTCCTGATCCGAGAACAGACTCATGACCGACTCGCCCGTTGCGATGCGCTGGATCGTTTCGGCGATCAGCGGCGCCACCGACAACTGGCGGATTTTCTTGCATTGCTGCGCTGCCGGGCTCAGCGGAATGGTGTTGGTGATGACCACCTCGTCGAGTGCCGCGCCCTGGCTGATGCGTTCAATGGCGGGGCCGGAAAAAATGGGGTGTGTGCAGTACGCGTAGACCTTTTTCGCGCCACGTTCCTTGAGCACCTCGGCCGCCTTGACCAGGGTGCCCGCGGTGTCGATCATGTCGTCCATGATGACGCAGTTGCGGCCGTCGATCTCGCCAATGACGTGCATGACTTCCGACACATTGGCCTTGGGGCGGCGCTTGTCGATGATGGCGAGATCGCAGTCGAGCTGCTTGGCCAGCGCCCGGGCCCGCACCACGCCACCCACGTCAGGGGACACGACGATGAGGTCCTCGTATTGCTTCTGGCGCAGATCGCCCAGCAGCACCGGCGACGCATAGATGTTGTCCACCGGGATGTCGAAGAAGCCCTGGATCTGGTCGGCGTGAAGGTCCATGGTCAGCACGCGGGCCACGCCCACGGTCTGCAGCAGGTTGGCGACCACCTTGGCGGAGATCGGCACGCGGCTGGAGCGCGGACGGCGGTCCTGGCGGGCGTAACCAAAATACGGGATCACGGCGCTGATGCGTTCGGCCGAGGCGCGTTTGAGCGCGTCCACCATGATCAGCAATTCCATCAGGTTTTCGTTGGTGGGCGCGCAGGTGGACTGCAAGACAAACACGTCACGTGCCCGGACGTTCTGCTTGATTTCGACCGTGATCTCGCCGTCCGAGAAACGGCCCACATCGGCGGCGCCGAGCGAGATGCCAAGATGGTTTGCAATCTCGGCCGCCATGCCAGGATTGGCATTGCCCGTGAAGACCATGAAATCGGGATGATGACCTTGCATGAGCAACCCAGCGATCTAAATTGTTTGCCTGTACGCCGAACGTATTTGGCAGGGGAGGAAGGACTCGAACCCTCGCATGCTGGAATCAAAATCCAGTGCCTTTACCAACTTGGCGACTCCCCTACACGGGTTGGCGGCCAATGCCACCCACCTATAAATCGTCGCTGGGCGCCCACCCCGCCAAAGGATGAGCTCCCAAATTGTTGCACAACCGCACCTGCCAGGACGCCGGAGCCTCCTGCAGTTGCACGTCATGCAACACCTGCGCAAACACCGCACTTCCAGAGCCGGTCATCCTGCCGCGAAGCCCCTGCTTTGCAAGCCATTCCAGGGCCTGTGACACGCCGGGACACAGCGTGCAGGCAACCGGCTGCAGGTCGTTATGGCCAAAACCATAAGGGTTTGCAGCAAAGCCTGAAATTATAGCAGTTTCGGAGTCGCGTTTCAGCATGGCGTCGGCAAAAATCCGGGCGGTTTCGAGCCCTTCCGCGGGTTTGACCACCACAAACCGTGCCGGGGCCAGGGTGATCGGCGTGATCCGCTCCCCCACGCCTTCGATCCAGGCGTTGTGGCCGCGCAGAAAAAACGGCACGTCGGCGCCCAGCGCCAGGCCGATCCGGCACAGCGTCTGGAGCGGCAGGTCCAATCGCCACAGCCGGTTCAACGCCAGCAGGCAGCTTGCCGCGTCGGACGACCCGCCGCCCATGCCGGCCTGCGCCGGAATGTACTTTTGCACCACGATGTGGACGCCCAGTGGCGTGCCGGTGGCGGCCTGCAGGGCG
>JBGSNW010000167.1:0-2174 GCA_041739435.1 Burkholderiaceae bacterium | reverse complement strand
CCAGCAGGTCCGCGCCCAGCGCCGCCTGTTCGCCCGAGCGCGGCGTGGCGGCATCGAGAAATCGCGTTGTGCCGTAGCCCCTGAGACAAGGCACGATCACCCGGCAGCCGCGTTCGGCCAGGACCGGCGCCACCTCGGCGTAGGCATGGATGTCGTAGGGAAAGCCGTGCATGAGGAGCACGGGCGGCCCGTCGGCGGGACCGGCCTCGAAGTAGGCCACGTCGAGCACGCCGGCCCGGATGTTCTTCAGGGGTGCCAAGCGGCGCAACCCAGCCACCGCTCAGTACACCACCACGCCGCGAATCGACTCGCCACGCTTCATCAGCTCAAAGCCCTTGTTGATGTCCTCCAGCGGCATGGTGTGCGTGATCAGGCTGTCGATGTTGATCTTGCCTTCCATGTACCAGTCGACAATCCTCGGCACATCGGTGCGGCCCCGTGCGCCACCGAAGGCCGAACCTTCCCACTTGCGCCCGGTCACCAACTGGAACGGCCGGGTGCTGATCTCGGCGCCGGCCTCGGCCACGCCGATGATGATGCTGCGGCCCCAGCCCTTGTGTGTGCACTCCAGCGCCTGGCGCATGACCCGGGTGTTGCCAATGCACTCGAAGCTGTAGTCCGCGCCACCGTCGGTCAGCTGGACGATGGCGTCCACGATATTGCCACCCGCCGCTTCGATGTCCCTGGGGTTCAGAAAGTGCGTCATGCCGAAGCTGCGCGCCATGGCTTCGCGCGCGGGGTTCAGGTCGACACCGATGATCTTGTCGGCGCCCACCATCTTCGCGCCCTGGATCACGTTCAGGCCGATGCCGCCCAGGCCAAACACCACCACGTTGGCCCCGGCCTCCACCTTGGCCGTGAACAGCACCGCGCCGATGCCGGTGGTGACGCCGCAGCCGATGTAGCAGACCTTGTCGAACGGGGCGTCCTTGCGGATTTTTGCCAGCGCGATTTCGGGCACCACCGTGTGGTTGCTGAAGGTGGAGGTGCCCATGTAATGCAGGATGGGTTGGCCGTTCAGGCTGAAGCGGCTGGTGGCGTCGGGCATCAGGCCCTTGCCCTGGGTGCCGCGGATCAGCTGGCACAGGTTGGTCTTGCGCGAGAGGCAGAACTTGCAGCTGCGGCACTCGGGGGTGTACAGCGGAATGACGTGGTCGCCTTTTTGCAGCGTGGTCACGCCCGGCCCCACATCGACCACCACGCCGGCGCCTTCGTGGCCCAGGATGGCGGGGAACAGGCCTTCGGGGTCGGCACCGGACAGGGTGTAGTAGTCGGTGTGACAGATGCCGGTGGCCTTGATTTCGACCAGAACTTCACCGTGACGCGGACCTTGCAGATCCACGGTTTCAATGGTCAGGGGGGCGCCTGCTTTCCAGGCGACGGCAGCTTTGGTTTTCATGGGACGGTTCGATCAGTGATTCAAGCCGACAACTATAACCACCGCCGTCGGCAAGCCGGCGCCGGGAATGCTACGCTGGAGCCTGTCGAAACGGAGACAACCCATGCTTCCTTGCCAGCGCGCGCTGCGCCGCCCCTCATGAAATCCGACGCGGGCGGCGTGGCGGCTTCGAATGATCTGATCGACTCGCGCTACGCCATGGCGCGCCTCATGGTCACGCTGTTGCTGATGACCGTGGGTGCCAGTGGCATGTACGTGGTGCCCGTTGTCCTGCCCACGGTGCAGGCCGAGTTCGGCGTGGCGCGGGCCGACGCATCACTGCCCTACACACTGCTCATGATCGGCTTCGGCGTGGGCGGCATGCTGATGGGGCGGCTGGCCGACCGCTTCGGTGTGACCGTGCCGCTGGTGGTGGGCGCAACCGGCCTGGGGCTGGGGTTCGTTGTGTCGTCGCTGTCGGGTGGCATTCTCGTGTTCGCGGTGGTGCACGGCTTGCTGATCGGGTTGTTCGGCGCCTCGGCCACGTTCGCGCCGCTGCTGGCCGACACCTCGCTGTGGTTCCTGCGGCGGCGTGGCATCGCGGTGGCCGTGTGCGCCAGCGGCAACTACCTGGGCGGCGCCATCTGGCCGCCCATTGTTCAGCATTTCGTGGCGTCGGTCGGCTGGCGGCAGACCTATCTGGGGCTGGGCATTTTCTGCTTTGTGACCATGACGGCACTGGCGCTGCTCATGCGTCGGCGGCCGCCGGGCGCCGTGGCGTTGCCGGTGGTGCGGG
>JBGSNW010000134.1:0-1501 GCA_041739435.1 Burkholderiaceae bacterium | reverse complement strand
CGCCCTGCGCCCCCGGTTTGTGGCCCATTCCGTTGCGGAGCTGACGCAGTGGCTGCTGGACAACGCCTGATTCCCGTGGTGCCCGAAGCGGGTGCGGCGCCCGCGCAGCGCGTGCCGCTGTGCAACGCGGGCGATCTGCGCGAGGGCGGCGACGCCGTGCCCTTTGACGTGGTGTTCGCGGGCCAGACCTGCCGCGCCTTTGCCATCCGCTTTGAGGGCAGGCCCCACGCCTACCTGAACCGCTGCGCGCACGTGGCCATGGAAATGGACTACCAGCCCAACCGCTTTTTTGACGACAGCGGCCGCTGGTTGCTGTGCGCGACCCACGGCGCGGCCTACCACCCGGACACTGGCGAATGCGCGGATGGGCCGTGCCGCGGCGGGCTGGTGCGCATTGACCTTTCCGAGAGTGACGGTGTGGTGCACTGGCATACTGCCTGGAACTTGCAACCTGTTGAGTTTTGACATGACCGACCCGAATCGACCCGACGAGCTGAATTTTGAACAAAATAGGCCTGAAGCCACCGTCAAATGGTCTTCGGATGCTCCTGAAAACATATCTCCAGAAGCCACTTCCAGTGCTCCGGGCTGGGAACGGGCCGTGCTGGAGAAGCTTGCATTTGCATCGCTGAACGAACAAAAGGCGGCGCGGCGCTGGAAAATTTTCATGCGCCTGAGCTGGCTGGCGGTTTTTGTGTTCATCGTCTGGGTCGCGATGCAGAACAACCCCACCAGCACGGCACCGTCCTCGCCCCACACGGCCGTGGTGTCGATCAAGGGCGAAATCGCCGACGGCGCCGAAGCCAGTGCCGAACTCGTGGTGGAGGCCCTGCGCAGCGCGTTCGAGGACGAAGGCGCCAGGGCCGTGGTGCTGCTCATCAACTCGCCCGGCGGCAGCCCGGTGCAGGCGGGCATCATCAACGACGAAATCGTGCGGCTCAAGACGCTGCACAAAAAGCCCGTGTACACCGTGGTCGAGGAAAGCTGCGCGTCGGCGGCTTATTACATCGCCGCCGCCACCGACCAGATTTACGTGGACAAGGCCAGCATCGTGGGCAGCATCGGCGTGCTGATGGACGGCTTCGGCTTCACCGGCCTGATGGAAAAGCTGGGCGTGGAGCGCCGCCTCATGACAGCCGGGGCGAACAAGGGTTTCCTCGACCCGTTCAGCCCGCAGACCGATGCCCAGCGCGCCTATGCGCAGACCATGCTCGACCAGATTCACAAGCAGTTCATCGACGTGGTCAAGGCCGGCCGGGGCAAGCGCCTGAAAGAAACGCCCGAGATGTTCAGCGGCCTGTTCTGGAGCGGTCAACAGGCCATTGAACTGGGCCTGGCCGATCACCTTGGCAGTGTCGATTACGTGGCGCGCGAAGTCGTCAAGGCCGAGGACATCATCGACTACACCCGGCGCGAGAACGTGGCCGAGCGCCTGGCCAAGCGGTTCGGTGCCGCCATCGGCGAAGGCGCCGTGCGCGCGGCCCGGACCATCCCCGCGATT
>JBGSNW010000110.1:0-1742 GCA_041739435.1 Burkholderiaceae bacterium | reverse complement strand
CCCGCGCGCGCCCGGATCGGCGACAAGGTGCGCATCGAGGCCGAGCTGCACAACCCCACGCCCCGGCCCCAGCGTGTGCTGGCCGACCTCAAGCTGCATTACGTCAAGGCCAACGGCGAAGCGGCGCCCAAGGTGTTCAAGCTGCAGACGCTGGACATCGCGTCCGGCGCCACCGTGGCCGTGGGCAAGACGCTGTCGCTGCAGCAGATGACCACCCGCACGCACTACCCAGGCGCGCACCGCGTGGAGCTGGTGCTCAACGGCCGGCCGCAGCCCCTGGGGCAGTTTGAGCTTTCGTGACCGGGACGAACAGACGGATCGGGATGGATCGATAAAGAAAAGACCAGAAGGCAAACCTCGGAGACAAGTACCATGCAGTACACCCACGAACACCTCGAAATCCAGAGAACCCTCAAGCGCTACATCGACGAGCACATCAACCCCCATGTGGACGAATGGGAGGCGGCCGAGATCTTTCCGGCGCACGAGGTGTTCAAGGGCCTGGGCCGGCTCGGGCTGCTGGGCCTGACCAAGCCCGAGGCCTACGGCGGCGCGGGGCTGGACTATTCGTATTCCATGGCCATGGCCGAGGCGCTGGGCCACATCGAATGTGGCGGTGTGCCCATGGCCATTGGTGTGCAGACCGACATGGCCACACCCGCCCTCGCGCGTTTTGGCAGCGACGAACTCAAGCGCCAGTTTCTTGCGCCGGCGATCGCGGGCGACATGGTGGGCTGCATCGGCGTGAGCGAGCCCGCGGCCGGCAGCGACGTGGCCGGCATCCGAAGCCGCGCGGTCCGCGACGGGGACGACTACCTCATCACCGGGCAGAAGATGTGGATCACCAACAGCCTGCAGGCCGACTGGATGTGCATGCTCGTCAACACCGGCGACGGCCCGGCCCACAAGAACAAGAGCCTGGTGATGGTGCCCCTGCGCGACGGCCGTGGCGGCCAGCTCACCCCAGGCATCGAAGTGGCGCAGAAGATCCGCAAGATCGGCATGAACTCGTCCGACACGGGCCTGATCCACTTTGACGAGGTGCGCGTGCCGCAGCGCTACCGCATCGGCGCCGAGGGGCAGGGTTTCATCTACCAGATGCAGCAGTTCCAGGAAGAGCGCCTGTGGGCCGCTGCCAGTTGCCTGCAGTCGCTGACCAACTGCATCCAGTGGACCATCGAATGGGCGCGCGAGCGCAAGCTGTTCGGCAGCACGCTGGCCGACCAGCAGTGGGTGCAGTTCAAGCTGGCCGAAGCCAAAACCGAAGTGGAGAGCCTGCGTGCCCTGACCTACCGTGCGTGCGAGCTGTACGTGCGGGGCGAAGACGTGCTGGAGCTGGCGTCGATGGCCAAACTCAAGGCGGGGCGCCTCAACCGCATCGTGCCCGACACCTGCCTGCAGTTCTGGGGCGGCATGGGCTTCACGCTGGAGAACAAGGTGTCGCGCATGTACCGCGACGGGCGCCTCGCCTCGATCGGTGGCGGCGCCGACGAGGTGATGCTGGGCATCCTGAGCAAGATCATGGGCATCGCCAAAAGATGACTCACCCCGAATGAAAAAACTGCTCATCGCCAACCGCGGCGAAATTGCACGGCGCATCATTCGCACGGCCCACGCCATGGGCATCGGCACCGTGGCCGTGTATGCCGACGCCGACGCCGGCGCGCCGCACGTGATGGAGGCCACGCAGGCCCATGCGCTCGGTGGCAATGTTTCGGCCGACACCTACCTGCGCGTCGACA
>JBGSNW010000108.1:0-14711 GCA_041739435.1 Burkholderiaceae bacterium | reverse complement strand
GCTGCTTGCGGTGGCCGCGTCGCCCATGAAGCGCTACACGGACGCCACGGCAGCCCAGCTGGCGGATCGCGCAAGCTATGCACAGGCTGTGCTCGGACCGGTCGGCGGTGCGGCCGCTGCAACCACGCGACCGTACCGTGCCGGTGCGGGCGAGGTCATCTTGCCAGCCTCCGGAGGCAAGCCATGAAAAAGGCGCAATGGTTCGGTCACCCGTGGCTGTCGCTGCTGCTGGGCGTGAGCTGGTTGCTGTTGCAGCACACGCTGGCACCTGTGCACATACTGTCGGCGGTGGCCATCGGGCTGGTGGTGCCACGCCTGCTGCAAGGGTTTCTGCCAGCACACGCCCGCCTTCACTTGGCCCCGGCACTGCGACTGATGGGCATCGTATTGTGGGACATCGTGGTGTCGAACGTGGTGGTGGCCAGGCTGGTTCTGGGGCCCCTGTCGCGGCCAAAACCGGCATGGGTGACTGTTCCGCTCGCGCTCACCCACCCGACCGGCATCTCGCTGCTGGCCAGCATCATTACCACTACACCGGGAACGGTCTCGTGCACGGTGGACGAGGCGCGTCGTCACATCCTGGTGCACGCGCTCGACTGCGGCGATCCGGCGCAGATGGCGATCGACATCAAGACACGTTACGAGCAGCCGCTGCTGGCGATCTTTGAAAGCGCGGCCACCGAAAACGGAGACCGACCATGACCACCGCGCCGATCCTTCTCTGGGCACTGGACATCGCCGCCGGTGCCATCGCATTGGCCATCGTCCTGTGCACCTGGAGACTGGCGCGAGGACCACATCCGACCGACCGCATCCTCGCCCTTGATACGCTGTACATCAACGTCGTGGCTCTGGTGGTGCTGCTGGGTATCCGCCTGAACACAGCGCTGCTGTTCGAAGGAGCGCTGGTGATTGCCATGCTGGGATTCGCCTCGACAGTGGCCCTCTCGCGGTACCTGAGCCGTGGCGATGTGGTCGAATAACACGCAAAGGCATCACCATGACAATTCACCCTGTTATTGAATGGCTGGCGGCGACACTGGTGCTGGTGGGAGCGACGTTTCTTTTAGTGGGTGCAATTGGCCTGGCCCGCCTGCCGGACTTCTTCATGCGTCTGCACGCCCCCACCAAGGCGTCCACTCTGGGCGTGGGCGGGGTGCTGCTGGCCAGCATGGTGGTGGCTGCCGCCCAGGGGCGCGCAGGCTTCGCCGAACTGCTGATCACCCTGTTTGTCTTTGTAACGGCGCCCGTCTCGGCCAACCTGATGGCGCAGGCCGCGTTGCACCTGGGCGTGCCGACCAAGGTGCGGCCACCCGACGACGCCGTGCCCGAGCAGCGCCCCTCCTGACACCGGCGCTGCGGGATCAGGGTGAAATGCCCCCCACCATGCTGGCTGGGCGCACCCAGGCGTCGAACTGCTCTGCCGTCACGTGGCCCGACGCAAGGGCGGCCTCGCGCAGGTTTGTTCCTTCCGCATGGGCTTTTTTGGCGATGAAAGCGGCTTTGTCATACCCGATGTGCGGGTTCAGCGCCGTCACCAGCATCAGGGAACGCTCGACCAGCTCGGCAATGCGGTCGCGGTTGGGCTCTATACCCGCGGCGCAATGGCGGTTGAAACTGTCCATGCCGTCGGCCAGCAGTCGCACGCTCTGCAGGAAATTGTGCGCAATCATCGGCCGGAACACGTTGAGTTCGAAATTGCCCGATGCTCCACCCAGGTTGATGGCCACGTCATTGCCGAACACCTGGCAACACAGCATGGTGACGGCTTCACTTTGTGTCGGGTTGACCTTGCCGGGCATGATCGACGATCCCGGCTCGTTCTCGGGGATCGACAGCTCGCCGATCCCGCTGCGTGGACCGCTGGCCAGCCAGCGGATGTCGTTGGCAATTTTCATCAGGCTGGCCGCCACGGTTTTGAGCGCGCCATGCGCGTGGACCAGCGCATCACACGACGCCAGTGCCTCGAACTTGTTGGGGGCCGTCACCAGTGGCAAGCCGGTGTGGCGTGCGAGTTCGGCCGCCACCGCCACCCCATAGCCGGGGGGCGCATTGAGCCCGGTGCCCACCGCCGTGCCGCCCAGGGCCAGCTCACACAGGTGCGGCAGCGTGGCCCGCACGTGCTTCCCGCCCTGTTCCAGCTGCGCCGCATAGCCCGAGAACTCCTGGCCCAGCGTGAGCGGCGTGGCATCCTGCAAATGGGTGCGGCCGATCTTCACGATGGTTTCGAATTCGACGGCCTTCTGGTCCAGGGTGTGATGCAGCCTGGCCAATGCCGGCAGCAGCCGGTGCGTGATGGCCTCCACCGCCGCCACATGCATGGCGGTGGGGAACACATCGTTGGACGACTGGCTGCGGTTGACATCGTCGTTGGGGTGCACCAGGCGCCCTTCACCGCGCGCGCCGCCCAACAGCTCGCTTGCGCGGTTGGCCAGCACCTCGTTGACGTTCATGTGGGTCTGGGTGCCGGAACCGGTCTGCCAGACCACCAGCGGAAATTCGGCGTCGTGGCGGCCAGCAATCACTTCGTCGGCCGCCGCCACGATGGCGCGGGCCTTTTTCGCGTCGAGCAAGCCCAGCGCGAGGTTGACCGTGGCCGACGCGTGCTTCACCTGGGCCAGCGCCTGGATCAGCTCGCGGGGCTGGCGCTCACCCGAGATGTCGAAATTCTGCAGCGAGCGCTGGGTTTGGGCACCCCAAAGCCGCTCCATGGGCACCTCGATGGGGCCGAAAGTATCACGCTCGGTACGGGTCTTCATGGGGTTGGGGCGACCTGTCAAAATAACGGCTGGCCGCTGCCACCTTAGCAGACTTGGCGGCTCTTGCAAACACCCACCCCTACCCGCATCATGACCACGAGCATCCAGCAAAGCGACCTGATCGAATCCATCGCCGCCGCCCTCCAGTACATCAGCTACTACCACCCGGCCGACTACATCGCCCACCTGGCCCGCGCTTACGAGCGCGAGCAAAGCCCGGCCGCCAAGGACGCCATCGCGCAGATTCTGACCAACAGCAAGATGAGCGCCACCGGCCACCGGCCGATCTGCCAGGACACGGGCATCGTCAACGTGTTCCTCAAGGTCGGCATGGACGTGCGCTGGGCCAACTTCACCGGCAGCCTGGACGACGCCATCAACGAAGGCGTGCGCCGCGGCTACAACCACCCGGACAACACCCTGCGCGCATCGGTCGTGGCCGATCCGCTGTTCGACCGCAAGAACACCAGGGACAACACGCCCGCCGTGATCGTCACCGAGATCGTGCCGGGCAGCACCGTGGAAGTGACCGTGGCGGCCAAGGGCGGCGGGTCCGAGAACAAAAGCAAGATGACCATGCTCAACCCCAGCGACAGCGTGGTGGACTGGGTGCTCAAGACCGTGCCCACCATGGGCGCGGGCTGGTGCCCGCCGGGCATGCTGGGCATCGGCATCGGCGGCACCGCCGAAAAAGCGGTTCTCATGGCCAAGGAAAGCCTGATGGACGACCTGGACATGTATGAATTGCAGGCCAAGGCCGCGCGTGGCGACAGGCTCGACAAGACCGAAGAGCTGCGCCTGGAACTGTTCGAGAAAGTCAACGCGCTGGGCATCGGCGCGCAGGGCCTGGGTGGCCTGACGACCGTGCTCGACGTCAAGATCAAGATGTACCCCACGCACGCGGCCAGCAAGCCGATCGCGATGATCCCCAACTGCGCCGCCACGCGCCATGCGCATTTTGTGCTGGACGGCAGTGGCCCGGTGTACCTGGACCCACCGAGCCTGGACCTCTGGCCCAACGTGAACTGGGCACCCGACTACAACAAGAGCAAACGGGTCGATCTTGACACGCTGACCAAGGCCGAAGTGGCCAGCTGGAAGCCAGGCGACACCCTGCTGCTCAACGGCAAGATGCTCACCTGCCGCGATGCCGCGCACAAGCGCATTCAGGACATGCTGGCCAAGGGTGAGAAGCTGCCCGTGGACTTCACCAACCGCGTCATCTATTACGTGGGCCCGGTCGATCCGGTCAAGGGCGAGGCCGTGGGCCCGGCCGGCCCGACCACCTCAACGCGCATGGACAAGTTCACCGACATGATGCTGTCAGAGACCGGCCTGATCGCGATGGTCGGCAAGGCAGAGCGCGGCCCCGAAGCCATCGCGGCGATCCAGAAACACAAGAGCGCCTACCTGATGGCGGTGGGCGGTGCGGCCTACCTGGTGTCCAAGGCCATCAAGACGGCCAGGGTCGTGGGCTTCGCCGACCTGGGGATGGAAGCGATTTACGAATTCGACGTGGTCGACATGCCCGTCACCGTGGCGGTGGACGCGGGTGGCACCAGCGCCCACATCACGGGGCCGGCCGAATGGCAGAAGAAAATTGCCAGCGGCCAGTACAAGACCATTCCGGTCGCAGCCACCTGATTTCAATATGAAATATCGCGCCAGCCCACGTCAGATATAGATATATTGCTATATTTTAAATAGCATAAAGGCTGAATAGGCGTTGCCATGCCCAGCGGCCACTCGTGGCCCATGGCGAAGGAAATCAGTGAAGATGACGCGGGCGGCGTCCGCCACCATGCCCGCCGCCTGCGCCGCGCGGCGGGCGGCCCAGTTCCAGCGAACTTACCAGCGCATCAAAGCGCTGGCTGAACAGCTTGTCGATCTCGGAGACCACGCCACCGAGTTCAGCGCCGTCAAAGTGGCGCTCCATGAGTGCCACCACGTCCTGCACCAGGAGATCGCGCTGCGCATGCATGATGGCCGCCGGGTCGGGTCCGACAAACAGCATCACAAAATCATCGCGCGATTCGGCATCGGGGGTGTCATCGTCATCGTCGTCAAACTCGACGTCGTAAAACGTGACTTCAATGGCGGCACCCTGCGACGAAAGCTCGTTCAGTGCCATGCACATTTCGTCGAGCGCCTGACGAAAGTCCTCGTCGCCGGGGACGGTCCAGCACATGTTGAGCACATGCGATTGCGTGTCCAGCCGGATACCGGGCTCTTCCTCGTAGGCGCTGGTTGCACCATCGGCCAGCGACCGTGCGCCGGCGTATTTCCATAACGGCTTGAGGGCTTCCTGCAATTGCTCGAAGCTCACCTCGGAGCGTAGCGGCACCTCGCCGTGGACATGAATTTCAAAAGGGGCGTTGTAACGAGCCATGGTTCAATCTTAGTTGCATCTGGAGGCCACTGGCGGGAATTTCCGACCCGGCACCATGGCAGTCAAGGCCCCGCTGGTGCCCGGAACCGGGGTCGAACCGGTACGCCCCCTTGCGGGAAAGCGGCGGATTTTAAGTCCGCTGTGTCTACCCATTTCACCATCCGGGCGCATTCGGCCTTTTGTCTTGCAATTTGTTTGCAGAGGCATCCTTGTTTACGATAGCCAATGTAACATGCACGGCAATGGCTATCGGATCGGGATGCCACGAACCTGCCAGCGGATCAGCTCCGGCGCAGCGTGTGCACCAGGCACCCGATTCGGGCACCACGATGACCAACCACTGGAGACCTCTCATGCCCATGAAAAGCCCCACTGCGCGAGATCCGGCTGCGCTTTCTCGACGTTCGCTGCTTCGCACCAGCGCCGCCAGCGCTGCAAGTCTGGTTGCCATTCCGGTCATTGCACAGACAGCCCAACCGGCGCCCTCCGGCAGTGTATCGGCAGGTTCGGAACACTGGGCCATCAAGGAAGCCGGTACCGATCGCGTGCGCCTTTACCTGTGGCGCAAGCCCGCCGTGGCTTCCAAGGGCAGCGCGGTCAAGGGCACGCTCATCTTTGTCCATGGTTCATCCATGGCCTCCACCCCCTCTTTTGACCTGCAGGTCCCCGGGCAACCCGAATACTCCATCATGGACTGGTTCGCGGCCCGCGGTTATGACACCTGGTGCGTGGACATGGAGGGCTACGGCAAGTCCGACAAGAAGCGCGCCATCAACTCCGACATCTCCACGGGCGCCGATGACATCGCCGCGGCGGCCCAATACATCCGTGGGCTCACTGGCGCCAGCAAATTCCTGCTGTACGGAATTTCATCGGGTTCTCTGCGCGTTGCGCTGTTCGCGCAACGCCACCCGGAACTGACACAACGGATCGTGCTGGACGCGTTTGTCTGGACCGGGGCGGGCAGCCGCACCCTGGAGCAACGGCGAAAGCGCCTGGCCGAATACGAGGCCTCCAATCGCCGCAAGATCAGCCGCGAGACGGTTCACGGGATCTTCACCCGCGACCATGCAGACACCGCCGACATGGCCGTCGTCGATGTATTTGCCGATGCGGTGCTGGCGCTGGACGACTCGGTGCCCACGGGAACCTACGTGGACATGTCGAAAAACCTCCCCCTGGTGGACCCGCTGCGCATCACGGCGCCCACGCTCATCCTGCGCGGGCAATACGACGGCATCGCGGCGTTCGAGGACATCACCAGCTTCTTCATCAAGTTGCCCAATCCCGACAAGCAGCTGGTGGTGATGGCGGGCATTGCCCACTCCAGCCTGCATGAGAAGAACCATCTGATGGTCAATCATGCGATGCAGGCGTTCTTCACACAGCCGACACCGGTCTACCGCGGCTGACGTCGATCCGTATCGGGCCTGCCGACACCTACCCGTTATCTCGTCCGCCAACAAAAAAGCCCCGGCATGGCCGGGGCGTCTGGACAAGGCTTCATGTGCACTGACCGCAGCCTTGGGAGAACCCCGAAACCGCCGGATATCTGGAGGCGCGACCCAGAGTCGAACTGGGCTAGACGGATTTGCAATCCGTTGCATAACCGATTTGCTATCGCGCCAGAGAATTCGAGTCGCCTGACAAAAAAGGGAAGCAGATGCTTCCCTTTTTGTGGAAAGCCCGTGCCTTCCTGAAAAATCTGGAGCGGGAAAAGAGTCTCGAACTCTCGACCTCAACCTTGGCAAGGTTGCGCTCTACCAACTGAGCTATTCCCGCGTTTCAAGCCTCGAATTATAGCCAAAAATTGAACCGTTTTGCAAGCTCTGCGTTCAATGTTTGATGGACACCCCGGGTGCAGTGGTGCCAGCGGGCTCGGCCGCCGCCGCTGCGGCAACCGGCTCCTCGTCAAGCAACGGCGTAGGCGCCCGCTCCAGTGCAACTTGCAGCACCTTGTCGATCCACTTGACAGGCACGATCTCCAGGCCGCTTTTGACGTTGTCGGGAATCTCCTGAAGATCTTTGACGTTTTCCTCCGGGATCAGCACAGTCTTGATGCCACCGCGCAACGCCGCCAGCAGTTTTTCCTTCAATCCGCCGATGGCCGTGACCTCGCCGCGCAGGGTGATTTCACCCGTCATGGCCACGTCCCCACGCACCGGAATGCCGGTCAGCGCCGACACAAAAGCCGTCGTCATGGCAGCACCCGCGCTGGGTCCGTCCTTGGGCGTGGCGCCATCGGGAACGTGGATGTGGATGTCCTTCTTCTCGAACACCTCGTCCTTGATACCGAGCATGCGCGCGCGGCTGCGCACAACGGTGCGGGCGGCCTCGACGGATTCCTTCATCACGTCGCCCAATGAGCCGGTGCGCGTGATCACCCCTTTGCCGGGCATCAGCGCGGCCTCGATGGTCAGCAGATCGCCACCAACCTCGGTCCATGCAAGACCCACCACCTGTCCGACCTGGTTCTGGTTTTCCGCCCGTCCATAGGTGAACTTGCGCACACCAAGGAAATCATTGAGGTTGTCCGCCGTGACCAGCACCTGTGGTTTCATCTGTTTGAGTTGCAGCGCCTTGACCACCTTGCGGCAGATTTTGGACAGCTCGCGCTCAAGTGACCGCACGCCGGCCTCTCGTGTGTAGTAACGCACGATGTCGCGCACGGCGTCCTCACGCACCTGCAGCTCTTCACCCTTGACGCCGTTGTTGGTGAGTTGCTTGGGCAGCAGGTACTTCAGCGCGATGCTGACCTTCTCGTCCTCGGTGTAGCCAGACAGCCGAATCACTTCCATGCGGTCCAGCAACGCGGACGGGATGTTCATCGAGTTGGACGTCGCCACGAACATCACATCGGAAAGATCGAAATCGACCTCGACGTAATGATCGCCGAATTTGTGGTTCTGCTCCGGATCGAGTACCTCCAGCAATGCGCTCGACGGGTCACCGCGGAAGTCCGTGCCCAGCTTGTCGATTTCGTCCAGCAAAAACAAGGGATTGCGCGTCCCGGCCTTGTTCAGACTCTGCAAGACCTTGCCAGGCATGGCACCGATGTAAGTGCGGCGATGACCGCGAATCTCCGCCTCGTCGCGCATGCCGCCCAACGCCATGCGCACATATTTGCGCCCCGTGGCCTTGGCGATGGATTGGCCCAGCGAAGTCTTGCCCACGCCCGGAGGCCCCACCAGGCAGAGGATCGGCGCCTTGACCTTGTCCACGCGCTGCTGCACGGCAAGATACTCGAGAATGCGGTCCTTGACCTTTTCAAGGCCAAAGTGGTCTTCGTTGAGCA
The DNA here is from genome assembly GCA_041739435.1 of Burkholderiaceae bacterium. Classification (GTDB taxonomy): domain Bacteria; phylum Pseudomonadota; class Gammaproteobacteria; order Burkholderiales; family Burkholderiaceae_C; genus PHCI01. The sequence continues at coordinate 6,268 of JBGSNW010000108.1, read as the reverse complement.
CGCCCTCGGCATGGCCCAGGTTGTGCTTGATCTTGGTCTTTTTGGCCCACGGCAGACCCACCAGCACGTCAATGTAGTTGCGCACCACCGTGGCTTCTGCCGACATGGGCGACATGAGCTTGAGCTTTTTGAGTTCGCTCTCGGCCTTTTTCAAGGCCTCTTTCGGCATCTTCGCGGCCTTGATCTTTTTCTCGATTTCCTCGATGTCGGCACCTTCCTCGCCTTCACCCAGTTCTTTCTGGATCGCCTTGACCTGTTCGTTGAGGTAGAAATCGCGCTGGTTTTTTTCCATCTGGCGCTTGACGCGACCGCGGATTTTCTTGTCGACGTTCAGAATGTCGACTTCACGCTCCAGCTGTTCAAACAGGTTTTCAAGGCGGCCTTTGATATCGGCCAGCTCCAGAACCAGCTGCTTGTTGTCCAGCTTGAGCGGCAGATGCGCGGCAATGGTGTCGGCCAGCCGCCCCGGATCGTCAATGCTGGCGATGGAGGTCAGGATTTCGGGCGGAATCTTCTTGTTGAGTTTGACGTACTGGTCAAACTGCTGCATCACGGCGCGCCGCAATGCCTCGACCTCGCTGGATTTGTGGGAGGCCTCCTGCAACACAATCGGGCTCACGTTGGCGGAAAAATGCGTTTCGCCTTCGAGAATCTGATTGACCCGCGCTCGTTGGTGCCCCTCCACCAGCACCTTGAAGGTGCCATCGGGCAGCTTGAGCATCTGCAAAATGGTCGATATACAACCCACATCGAACATGTCCTCCGCGGACGGTTCATCCTTGGCTGCCGCTTTCTGGGCCACCAGCATGATGCGCCGCTCGGCCTCCATGGCGTGTTCCAGGGCTTTGATGCTCTTCGGGCGTCCCACAAACAGCGGAATGACCATGTGCGGAAACACCACCACGTCGCGCAACGGCAACAGCGGCAGATCAATAGGGGTCGGAGGCAAGGGGGAGTGTCCGGACATGGGAATCCTTGTTAATGCCCATCAAATATGGCGCATGAAAGACTATTTTCAACCCGATGGCAGTGTATCGCCAGGAGAGGTACTCATCGTGCCTGACAAATCACCGGGTTGAGGCTTGCAAATCAGGTGCGGAATCAGGCCTTTTTCGCGGCCTCTCGGTACACCAGCAATGGCGGCTTGTTTTCGTCAATGGTGGATTCGTCCACCACCACCTTGTCGACGTTGGCCGTATTGGGCAATTCAAACATGGTGCCGAGCAAGGCCTGTTCCAGGATGGAGCGCAGGCCACGCGCCCCGGTTTTGCGCGCCAGGGCCTTGCGGGCAATCGCCTTGAGTGCCGCAGGCCGGATTTCAAGGTCCACGCCTTCCATGGAAAACAGCTTCCCGTATTGCTTGACCAGCGCGTTCTTGGGCTCTGTAAGAATTTGCACCAGCGCGTCCTCGGACAGTTCGGCCAGTGTCGCCACCACCGGCATGCGCCCGACCAGTTCGGGGATCAGGCCAAACTTGATGAGGTCTTCCGGCTCGACCTCGCCGAACATCTCGGTCAATGAACGCTGCTTCTTGCTGCGCACGGAAGCGCCGAAGCCGATGCCTGAGGCTTCGGTGCGGTTTTCGATGACTTTTTCGATGCCCGCAAAAGCACCCCCACAAATGAACAGGATATTCGTGGTGTCGATCTGCAGGAAATCCTGATTGGGGTGTTTGCGCCCGCCCTGCGGCGGCACACTGGCCATGGTGCCTTCAATCAGCTTCAGCAGCGCCTGCTGCACGCCTTCGCCCGACACGTCGCGCGTGATCGAAGGGTTGTCGGACTTGCGGGAAATTTTGTCGATTTCGTCGATGTAAACGATGCCACGCTGCGCCCGGTCCACTTCGTAGTTGCAGCTCTGGAGCAGTTTCTGGATGATGTTTTCGACGTCTTCACCCACATAACCGGCTTCGGTCAGCGTGGTGGCGTCGGCCATCACAAACGGCACGTCAAGCATGCGGGCCAGCGTTTGCGCCAGCAGCGTCTTGCCGGACCCCGTGGGACCGATCAGCAGGATGTTGCTCTTGGCCAGTTCCACGTCGTCCTTCTTGGCTTTTTCCTTGTGCCGAAGGCGCTTGTAGTGGTTGTACACCGCCACGGCCAGCGTGCGCTTGGCGGCCTCCTGCCCGATCACGTAATTGTCAAGATTGCCCTTGATCTCGGCCGGGGTGGGGAGATCGCCACGTGACTCCCGGCCCTCGGTGGAGGCAGGCAACTCGTCGCGGATGATCTCGTTGCACAGGTCGATGCATTCATCGCAGATGAACACCGACGGTCCGGCAATCAGCTTTTTCACCTCGTGCTGGCTTTTGCCGCAGAACGAGCAGTAAAGCGTCTTTTCGCCGGTGGAGCCCTTCTTGTCGGCCATGTGCTGGATGCCTTGTTACGGGAAGTTTCTGAATGATAACCAAATGGCAACCACGTTCCCCGTTCCGGAAAACGCCGTTGCGACGATGCAACTGCCGAAGGCCGGCACCGTCTCAGGGACGCTTGGCGATCACCTGGTCGACCAGACCGTATTCCTTGGCCTCCAGGGCATCCATGTAGTAATCCCGCTCGGTGTCGCGTGCAATTTTTTCCAGGGACTGCCCGGTGCGCTCGGCCAGGATCTTGTTGAGTTGCTCACGGGTCTTGATGATTTCGCGCGCCGAGATTTCGATTTCGGTGGCCTGGCCCTGCGCTCCGCCCGAGGGCTGGTGAATCATGATCTTGGAGTTGGGCAGCGAAAATCGCTTGCCCTTGGCCCCGGCGGCCAGCAGGAAGGCACCCATGCTGGCGGCAAAACCCGTGCACAGCGTGGACACGTCCGGCTTGATGAAGTTCATCGTGTCAAAAATCGCCATGCCGGCCGACACCGAACCGCCCGGCGAATTGATGTAGAACGAAATGTCCTTGTCGGGGTTTTCGCTTTCCAGGAACAGCAGTTGCGCCACCACCAGATTGGCGGTCTGGTCATTGACCGGACCGACCAGGAAAATCACGCGCTCTTTCAACAGGCGCGAATAGATGTCGTACGACCGCTCGCCACGACCCGACTGCTCGATGACCATCGGGATCATGCCCAGGCCCTGCGGTTCCATCGCACTGTATTGGAAGTTCATATTGGCTCCAGAGATAAAAGGTACTGTACCCAAAAAGTGACTTGGGGCTTGCCCCGGGAACTGCAAGACCCGCAACAAGCCCCAACCGGACCGATCAGGCGATCAGTTCTGGGCCATCAACGCGTCGAAGTCCATGGCTTTTTCCGTCACTTTGGCCTTGGCCAGCACAAACTCCGTGACGTTGTTCTCGATCACGATGGCCTCGACCTCGGCCAGTCGACGGTTGTCGCCCTGGTACCAGCGCACCACATCGGCTGGCTTTTCATAGCTGGCCGCCAGCTCTTCGATATGCGCCTGAATCTGCGCGGGCTTGGCCTGCAGCCCGTTGCTGCGCACCAGTTCGGCCACCACCAGGCCCAAACGGACGCGGCGCTCGGCCTGCGGACGGAACACGTCGTCGGGGATCGGGGCCTTGTCGGCGTCCTTGATGCCGCGCTGCTTCAGTTCGGCACGGGCGCCTTCGATCATGCGGTCCACTTCGGCCTGCACGCTGGACTTTGGCAGATCCAGCTCGGCCCTGGCCACCAGCGCGTCCATCACGGCGTTCTTGTTGCGGGCCAGCAGGCGGAACTTGACTTCACGCTCCAGGTTCTTGCGGATGTCGGCGCGCAGGCCTTCCACGGTGCTGTCGGCAATGCCGAGCGACTTGGCCAGTGCTTCGTTGACTTCCGGCAGATGGGCCGCTTCGATTTTCTTGACCGTGACCATGAAGTCCGCCGATTTGCCGGCCACGTCCTTGCCGTGGTAGTCCTCGGGGAAGGACAGCGGGAAGGTCTTGCTTTCACCCGATTTCATGCCGCGCACGGCATCTTCAAATTCCTTGAGCATCTGGCCTTCGCCCACCAGAAACTGGAAATCATCGGCCTTGCCACCCGCGAAAGGCTCGCCGTCGATCTTGCCTTCAAAGTCGATGGTGGCGCTGTCGCCGTCCTGCGCGGCCGCATCGTGCGCGCGCTGGGCAAAGGTGCGACGCTGCTTGCGCAGGATTTCGATGGTGCGGTCGATGGCAGCGTCGGTGACTTCGCTGGAGACCTTTTCGACTTCGGCAGCGGCAAGGTCGGCAATCTTGACGTCAGGATAGACCTCGAAAATCGCGTCAAACGCCAGTTCGCCTTCCGGGGCGCCTTCTTTTTCGCTGATGCGCGGCTGGCCCGCCACACGCAGCTTGGCCTCATTGGCCGCGTTGGCAAAGGCCTCGCCGACCTTGTCGTTCATGACCTCGTAATGCACCGAGTAGCCATAGCGCTGGGCCACCACGGTCATGGGCACCTTGCCGGGACGGAAGCCGTCCATCTTGACGGTGCGGGCCAGGCGCTTGAGGCGCGTGTCGACTTCGGACTGGATCACGTTGACGGGGAGCGTCAGGGTGATCTTGCGTTCGAGCTTCTCGAGGGTTTCAACGTTCACGGCCATGGTGGTCTTCCAAACAAGTAATCGGCGTCTCTGGTGCGCGGGGGGGGACTCGAACCCCCACGGTGTTGCCACCGTCAGGACCTAAACCTGGTGCGTCTACCAATTTCGCCACCCGCGCAACGGGACAGTTCAAGTAAAGCGGGTGGGCCTGCCGGACCACCCGCTGCGAATCGGTCAACCTTCTATTTTAGCGTCACGCCACAACCGGCTCGCGTTTCACGCGAAACCATGCGGGTCTGGCGCTGCGCGCTGGCCCCGCGGGCGGATTCACAGTAACGCCGGTGTTTCGCGTTTCACGCGAAACCATGCGGCGTACATGGCGGGCAGGGCCAGCAAGGTCAGCACGGTGGCCACGATCAGGCCACCCATGATGGCCACGGCCATCGGGCCCCAGAAGACGCTGCGCGACAGCGGAATCATCGCCAGCACCGCGGCGGCGGCTGTCAGTACGATGGGGCGCAGGCGTCGCACGGCCGACTCCACGATGGCGTCCCAGGCCGGCACGCCCCGGGCACGGTCCTGCTCGATCTGGTCGATCAGGATCACCGAATTGCGCTGGATCATGCCCATGAGCGCAATCACCCCCAGCAGCGCAACGAAGCCGAAGGGCCGTCCCAGCGCCAGCAGCGCGCCGGCCACGCCGGCAATGCCCAGTGGCCCGGTGAGGAACACCAGCATGGCGCGGCTGAAGCTGTGCAGCTGCAGCATCAGCAGCGTGAAGGTGATGAACAGCATGATGGGCAGGCCCACGGCGATCGACGACGAGCCCTTGGCGCTTTCTTCCACCGCGCCGGCCACGTCAATGCGATAGCCGGGCAGACCGGCGCTGCGCCATTGGGCCTCCAGCGCGCGGAGCTGGGGCAGAAGCTGGTTGGTCACGGTCGCGCCCTGCAGGCCTTCCACCAGGTCGCTTTGCACGGTGATGGCGTAGTCGCGGTTTTCGCGCCACATCACCCCGGGCTCCCAGGAAAAAACGGGCTTGGCGATCTGCATCAACGGAATCGATTGCCCCGTCGCGGTGCGCAGGTACGCATTGCCAAGATCGGTCATGGCGCTGCGTTCGTCCAGCGGCTGGCGCAGCACGATGTCGATGAGCTTGTCGCCCTCGCGGTACTGCCCGACATTGGTGCCCGCCAGAATGGTCTTGCTGGCTTGCGCGATCACCTGGCTGGTCACCCCCAGCGCACGGGCCTTGGCCTGGTCCACCTCCAGCCGGATCACCTTGACCGCTTCGTTCCAGTTGTCGTTGACGCCACGCGTGTTGGGGTTGGCTCGCATGATGGCCTTGACCTCGTCGGCGCGCGCGCGCAGCACCTGCGGATCGGTGCCCACCACGCGGAACTGCACCGGATACGGCACGGGCGGCCCGTTGGGCAGCAGCTTGACCCGCCCGCGCACCTCGGGGAACTCCCGGGCCAGCAACTGGGGCAGCTTCAGGCGCAGGGATTCACGCACCTTCAGGTCCTTGGGCAACACGATGAACTGCGACACGTTGGTCTGCGGGAAGACCTGGTCCAGCGGCAGGTAAAAACGTGGCACGCCCGAACCCACCCAGGTGCTCACCGAGGTCACGCCGTCTTCGGCCCGCAGCCGGGTCTCCAGCCGCGTGGCAACGCGCTCGTTCTCGGCGATCGAGGTGCCCTCGGGGAACCAGATGTCCACCATGATTTCGGGGCGGCTCGAATCCGGGAAGAACTGCTGCTGCACCTTGCCCATGCCCAGGATGCCCAGCGCAAAGATCAGCAGCGTCGCGCC
>JBGSNW010000101.1:0-2036 GCA_041739435.1 Burkholderiaceae bacterium | reverse complement strand
GATCTCCTCCGCCCGGGCCGTGGCCACAATGCCGCGCCCGCTTTTGACGAACAGCGGGTCGCCCGTGATGGCGCGCAGCTTGTCCAGCAAATGGCTCACGGCCGACTGCGTCACGCCCAGCCGCGCCGCCGCACCGGTGACGCTGCCGGCCTCCACCACGGCCACCAGGACTTGCATCAAACGGGCGTCCAGGTCAGACCAATCGAATTTGCTCATGCATCAAATCATGATTCATCTATTTATCTTTGGCAATGGCCCGCGGACACTGCAGTTTTTACGCCAACCCATGCCCAAGGAGGCCACATGTCCGCACCGTTGCCCAAAATCCCCGGCACCACACCGTTCGATGGTGAACAGGCCCAAAAGGGTTACGCCCTGAACAAGATGTGTTTTTCGTTCAACAGCGAGGCCAACCGCAAGGCCTTCCTGGCCGACGAAGAGGCCTACATGCGGCAATACGGCCTGAATGAATTGCAGGCGGCGGCCATCCGCGCGCGCAATGTGCTGCAACTGATCGCAGCGGGGGGCAACGCCTACTACCTGGCCAAGTTCGCCGGCATCTTCAAGCTGGACATGCAGGACATCGGCGCGCAGCAGACCGGCCAGACCAAGGAGCAGTTCAAGGCCAAACTGGTCGCGGCGGGCCAGTAAGGCCAGCTGCTGCTGGACCCGTTCGGGGCGAACACGGCGCCACCGCGCCCTCCCGCGCCCTCATCCACCCACCCCATTCACAGGACACATTCCAATGGCACAACTCATCGGCGGCCTCGGCACCTCCCACATTCCCGCCATCGGCGGCGCGATCCACAAGGGCCAGCAGAACGATCCGTACTGGAAGCCCTTTTTTGACGGTTTTCCACCCATCCACGCCTGGCTGGGTGAGAAAAAGCCCGACGTGGTCGTGCTGTTCTACAACGACCACGGCCTGAACTTCTTCCTCGACAAGATGCCCACCTTCGCCGTGGGCGCCGCCCCCGAATACCGCAACGCCGACGAGGGCTGGGGCATTCCCACGCTGCCGCCGTTCAAGGGCGAGCTGGGCCTGTCGTGGCATCTCATCAACACGCTGGTCGAAAAGGAGTTTGACGTGGTGAGCTGCCAGGAAATGCTGGTGGACCACGCCTGCACCCTGCCGCTCAAGCTGTTCTGGCCCGAGGGCGACTGCCCGGTGACCGTGGTGCCGGTGTGCATCAACACCGTGCAGTTTCCGCTGCCCAAGGCCCGCCGCGTCTACGCTCTGGGCAAGGCCGTGGGCGAGGCCATCCGGTCGTGGGACAGCACCAGGAAAGTGGCGGTCCTTGCGTCGGGCGGCCTGAGCCACCAGCTCGACGGCGAGCGCGCGGGCTTCATCAACAAGGCGTTCGACCTGCAGTTCATCGACAGCCTGACAAGCAACCCCGAATGGGCCACGCAGTTCAGCATTCACGAACTGGTGGAGAAAACCGGCACCCAGGGCGTGGAGCTTCTGATGTGGCTGGCCATGCGCGGCGCGCTGGCGGCGGCTGGAGGTTCCAGGGTGACGCGGGTGAGCAGCAACTACCACATCCCGATCTCCAACACGGCCACGGCGGTGCTGGCGCTGGAAGCGGCGCAAGGGTGAAGTGGTGGGGGTGGCGCCCCCGACGGGAATCGAACCCATATCTAGCGCTTAGGAGGCGCTCGTTCTATCCATTGAACTACGGCGGCGGCGGTACGGATTGTAGGGCGTGCGCGGCGCGGCGCCCGGGCTGGCGGCGCTGCGGCGTCAGTCGTAGGGCACGGTGAAAATCAGGTCCACCGCGCTTTGTTGACCGCTTTGGGCGCGCAGTGTGAAGCGTCGGGACAGGTCGTAGAACACATAGAAGGTGCCCAGTGCGCCGACCAGGCTGCGTTCGTAGGCGACATAGAAATCGCGCGTGATGCGTTTGCCCAGGGTCACGGCGGCTGCGGTGGTGGTGGTGCCGTCGCCCGCGGTGGTTGTGCCGCGCAGCGACAGTTCGTCCAGCCCCAGCGCCGACGCCAGACCGCCGGACAGGCCGCCCTTGTTGCCGCCCAGC
>JBGSNW010000045.1:0-3419 GCA_041739435.1 Burkholderiaceae bacterium | reverse complement strand
CTTCAGCACATCGTTGCCCAGCCCGAATCGGGCGTGCAGAAAAGCCTTGTTGTCCTTGCTCGCGGCGTAGAGGTCTTGCACCAGCCCCAGCAAACCGGCGCGATCAAAGTCGGCCAGTTTGGTTTTGACGTCGCTCCAGCTAGGGGCGGATTTGGGCGTTCTGTTCGTCGCCATCACAGTTTCTCCTCAACCCATTCCCAGCGCCTGTCCTTGACCATCACGAACCGGCAACGGCCTTCTGACAGGTTGGCCCACAGGCCACCGATCAGGCGGTCATCTTCAGCCCCGTTCCATAGATTTGCGCCCTTGTACTCCACCGCGAGAACCGGCCCCGGCTGTCCGTCTGAACCCGGCAACTGGCAGAGGAAGTCCGGGTAGAAGCGACCATCGGCCTTCTGCAAGAAGAATGAACTGCCTTCGCGCCGCACAAGGTTGCGTACCCAGAACCGGATGCGCCCCTGTTGCGCCCACATATCCAACTGGCAGGCGCATTCGAACTCTTCCTTGCTGTCGAAGTCGCCGATGCGCCCATAGAAATGCTTGCGGAAATCGAAATGGCCAAAGCGCCCGTCGTAGTCGCGGCTGGGCGCGTAGGCCTGAGCGTGAAACTCGAAGGCGTATTGATCCGTCACCGCCACGCGCGTGGCCGCATCGTCACCGAACAACGCCTGCTGGAAGGCCTTGCCAATGGCCTGCTTGCGCAGTTCACGAATCCGCGCCTCGATCAGGTTGCGGATCAGGAACTTCTGCAGATTGGCGCGCGCCAGCGTGAAGCCGTCCCGGCGCAGCAGTTCGGTCAGCCACTGGGCCACGAAGGCTTGCTTGCTGGCATGGGTGAGTGAGGGCTCGGGCAGGTAGCGGCACAGCCAGGTGGCAAGACGCACCTCGTCCCAGTGCTCGGGTTGGTAGACCAGCCCCAGATCGCGCTGCAACTCGGGCAGGAAGCGCGACACCACGTGGCCGCTCTCGTCGATGTCGATCTCACCGCCTTCCGACACTTTCAGCGCCGCACCCAAGGCTGTCAGGTCATCCGTCGTCGGTGCGGCATCGTAGGGCGAGAGGTCCCACGGATACTCCAGCACCTCCGGATCGTCGAACAATTGCAGCTCGCCCTGCACGCGCAAGGCCAGTTGGGGCACGCGGAAGCGTTCGCCCAATTCGGCCGGCGTCTGGAAGAATTCAATCGCCGTGGTGCGGCTGATTTCGGCGGCTTCCACAATCGCCGCTGCAGCGGATTCCGACGTGACCGACGCCTTGAGCACTTCGGCCTCATCTTCCGTGAGCGGCGTGCTGATCGTCAGCGTGTTGAGCTTGCCGTCCCAGCTCACCTTGTCGCGCACCGGCTTCGGCACGCGCTTCAGGTCGGGCTTTTCGGACAGGGTAATCGCAACGGGCCGAACGACCACGCGCCCGGCATGCCCATCCAAGTCCAGCCGCGCCTGCTCGGCCTTGGCCGCGGTCACGAATTCCGTGACTTCGCGCCGCTCGAACCCGGCACCGGCCACCAGACGATCCCGCAGCGCGCCCGCCGTTTCGGCGAAATTGCGCGACACCACGAAGGCATAGGACTGGTTGAGCAATCGATTCTGCCGATGGCTCGCTCCGGGTTGGCGCAGCACCCGCCCAAGCAACTGCTCCACCGCCGTGGCCGATGACAACGAAGCCATGCTCACCAGAATGTAGGCAAACGGGCAGTCCCAGCCCTCGGCCAGCGCCTTCTGGGTAATGACGAACTTCACCGGGCAGGCCGGATCGGCAATGCCCAGCTTGTAATCGGCGTCGATCTGCTCCAGGCCCTTTTCCTCGCCGGTGGCCACCACAATCTCGCTGGCCGGAATGCCGTGGTTGGTGATGAGCTCGTTCTTCACCCGCTCGAAGTCGAGCGTCTCAACGCCAGCGCGGCGCGGTTCAGACTGGATTAACACCAGTGGGCGCAAATAGGCCGCCCCCGCGCGTCGTTCTTCATCCGCCAGCTTGTGCAGGGCATCGCGGCGGGCGATGGCATCGGCCAGGCACTGCTGCCAGTTCGGTTCGGTTTCCAGCACCACCGGCAGCTTGATCATTTCCTCCGCCTTCAACTCGGCGGCGGACACGCTGTGCAGCACGTTGCTGGGCGTGCGTTCCAGATCGGGCGTGGCGGTCAGCTCCATCACCCCGCTGGGGCGCAAGCGCGCCAGCATGTCGAAGGCCAGTTCGGTGCGGCTGTTGTGCGCCTCATCGACGATCACGAACGGGCGGCGCAGACGCAGCACGTTGGCCAGCGAATAGGGCGTGGTGCGATTCACGCCCTCGCCATCGGTCAGTAAGGCATCGCGCTGGGTCGGCGACAGGTTGTCGAAGTGATGCATCAGCGCGCCGCTGCTCTGGTACACCTTGCGGCATTCTTCCTCTTCCACCTGAAACGCTTGGCGCGTGGCGACGATGACGGTGGTCGAGGTGTCCAGCGTGGCGCGGGTCACGCTCTTGGCTTCCTCCAGATCCAGCACCGTGATCGGCCCTGCCTCGCGCAGTGCGGCGTGATAGGGGTGGCTGCGATCCTTCAGCGCCTTGATCGTCTGCTCGCGAATCGGCTTGCTGGGCACCAGCCACAGGATCACGCTGTGCTCGCAACGCAGCAGATGCGTGTTGACGAGCTGAACGCTCTTGGCCGCCAGCCAGGTCTTGCCGCCGCCCGTGGGCACGCGCAGGCAGAAGTACGGCATATCGGGCGGAAAGCCCGACAGCGGGTTGTACGCCAGACCGCGCCCCCACAGGCGCTCGGTGGTGGCGGTGAAGGCAATCGAAGGCGACGGGAGCTCGTGGCAGGCCTTGAAATAGGCCTCGACGCTGTCGAGCACCTGCTGCTGGTAGGTCTTGGGCGCAAATGTGGTCATGGCTTACACCTCCAGCGCGTAAGGGGTTTGCTTGAAGGTGATGCCTTCGCGCGCGGCGCGGGCACCCATGCGGTTGGCGGCGGCGTAGATCACCTTGGGCCCGGCGAACTTCGGTAGCACATCGAACACCGGGCCGGTGAGCACGTTGCCACCGGCGATGGATTTGTCCTTGAGGATGCCGTTGTAGAGCAGGTAGATCGCGCGGCCCTCGTGCACGCCCAGCAAGGGCGAGGCGGCGGTGCCGGTGAAGCCGGTGCCGGTCTCGGCGAACCAGACGAATTCGGCCAGTTGAGCGAAGCTCACGTCGCGGCGGATTTGGCCTTCGGCGTCGAACAGCGGTTCGGCGGATAGGCGGCAGAACTGGAAGCCGCCGCCGAGGCCTGCGACCGGCTGACCTTTGGCGTTGGTGTAACCCTGCGCCACCCGCCGCACCCGCTCGGCGGTGACGGTGCGGGCGATGTTTTCGTCCATCTCCACGAGGATGAAACGGCGATTGCCGCCGTCCTCGGCGTTTTGCTTGAGTACGGCATGCCCGGTGGTGCCGGA
>JBGSNW010000520.1:0-4119 GCA_041739435.1 Burkholderiaceae bacterium | reverse complement strand
ACGCCGTGCTGCTTGACATCCACATGCCCGGTGCCGACGGCCTGACACTGGCGCAAACCCTGCGCGCCATGGCCGATGCGCCCGCCGTGGTGTTCGTGACCGCGCATGCCGAGCACGCCGTGCAGGCCTTCGAGCTGGAGGCGGTGGACTACCTCACCAAACCCGTGCGGCTCGAGCGCCTGCAGGTGGCACTGCAAAAAGTAGAGCGAAGTGTTGCCATTAGACGGGGGCTTGAGCCCGAAAAGGCTCAAGAAATGCTGATCATCCAGGACCGGGGCCGCACCGAGCGTGTGCCCGTGTCCGAAGTGCTCTACCTCAAGGCCGAGCTGAAATACGTGACCGTGCGCACCGCCGCCCGCAGCTACATCCTGGACGCCTCGCTCAGCGAGCTGGAAGAAAAACACCCTGACCAGTTCATGCGCGTGCACCGCAACGCACTGGTGGCCCGCCATGCCGTGCGCGCGCTGGAAAAAAACTTCGACCCCGAAGAAGGCGAGGGCTGGGCCGTGCGCCTGAACGGCATCGACGAACTGCTGGCCGTGTCGCGCCGTCAGCTGGCGGCGGTGCGGGCCATAATTGCCGGGTCGCATTGACAATTTGATCCACGCTCTGCCAGGGAAACATTCCAACATGAAAAAATCCGTTTTTTACCCATGCCTCGCCGCCGCCGCCCTGTTGCTGGGCGCCTGCGCCCACCAGGAAGAATCCCGCACCCTGCCCATTCAGAAGGTGGAGTCGTCGGCGCGGCCCTACAACGGCGCGCGCACCGCGGTGGCCGTGGGCAAGTTCGACAACCGTTCCGCCTACATGCGCGGTGTGTTTTCCGACAACGTGGACCGCCTGGGTGGCCAGGCGCAGACCATCCTGGTCACACATTTGCAGCAGACGGGCCGCTTCAGCGTGCTCGACCGCGTCAACATGGCCGAGATCAAGGCCGAAGCCGCGATCCAGAACAAGGCGCAAAACCTCAAGGGCGCGGCGTTCGTGGTCACGGGCGACGTGACCGAATTCGGGCGCAAGGAAGTGGGCGACAAGCAGTTCTTCGGCATCCTGGGCCGCGGCAAGACGCAGGTGGCCTACGCCAAGGTCAACCTGAACATCGTCAACACGCTGACGTCCGAAGTGGTGTATTCGTCGCAGGGCGCGGGGGAGTTCAGCCTGTCCGAGCGCGAAATCATCGGCTTTGGCGGCACCGCCAGCTACGACGCCACGCTCAACGGCAAGGTGCTCGACCTGGCCATCCGCGACGCCGTGAACCACCTTGTGGCCGGCATCGACAGCGGCGCATGGCGCCCGGCACCCTGATTCGCTCCCCCTTTTCGTTTTTTTGAATCCCATGACATATCCTCGATCGAGAATCGCGGCGATCCTGATCGCCTGCGCCACCCTGGGCGCCTGCGCCACCAAACCCACCCCGCTCTACCAGTGGGAGGGTTACCCCGACCTGGTGGACGCTTACTTCCGCGCTGACTCACTCAGCCCCGACGCGCAGACCCAGAAAATGGAAGAAGGCCTGAAAAAAATCCAGGCCACAGGCGGCGTCGCCCCGCCGGGCTACCACGCGCACCTGGGCCTTCTGTACGCCCATCAGGGTCGGCTGGACCAGTTTGCCGCGCAAGTCCAGGCCGAAAAAAAGCAATACCCCGAGTCCGCACCCTTCATGGACTTCCTGTTGCGCAACTTCAAGAAATAAGAGCACACCATGCGATTGATCCGTCTTTTCAAAACGCTCGCCACGGCGGCTTTCTTCCTCGTCCTGGCCGGGTGCGCGGGCCCCACGCCGTTTGACTACACCGCCTACAAACAAAGCCGCCCGCGCTCCCTGCTGGTGCTGCCGCCGCTGAACAACTCGCCCGAGGTGCAGGCCTCGTCCAGCGTGCTGGCGCACGCCACCTATCCGCTGGCCGAGAGCGGCTACTACGTGATGCCCGTGAGCCTGGTGGCCGAAACCTTCAAGGAAAACGGCATGCCGCTGCCGCCGGACATGCACGCCACGCCGATCAACAAGCTGCGTGAAATTTTCGGCGCCGATGCGGTGCTATACATCACCATCGACCGCTATGGCACCGCCTACCAGGTGATCCAGAGCGCCACGGTGGTGTCGGCCAAGGCCCGCTTGGTGGATCTGAAAACCGGCCAGCAGCTCTGGGCCGGGGCCGCCACGGCGTCCAGCGACGAAGGCCAGAACCAGGGCAGCGGCGGGCTGGTCGGGCTTCTGGTCACCGCGCTTGTCAAGCAGGTGCTGGCCTCGGCCCTGGACCAGAACCACAAGGTGGCCGGCGTGGCCACCGCCCGGCTGCTGTCGGCCGGCGCGCCCAACGGCCTGCTGTACGGCCCGCGTTCGCCCAAATACGTCAAGGATTGATACGAGTGCTGCCCTGATCACCCCGTGTTGCGCAAACCCGCCGCGATGCCGTTGATCGAGATGTGGATGCCGCGCTGCACGCGCTCGTCGGCCTGGCCCAGGCGGTAGCGGCGCACCAGTTCCACCTGCAGGTGGTGTAGCGGGTCGATGTACGGAAAACGGTGGCGGATCGAGCGCTCCAGCGAGGGGTTGCCGGCCAGCCGCTGCTTCTCGCCGGTGATGCGTGCCAGCGCTTCGGTGGTGCGGTGCCATTCGGCTTCGATGGCGGTGAAGATCTTCCTGCGCAGCCGCGCGTCGGCCACCAGTTCGGCGTAGCGCGAGGCCAGCGCCAGGTCGCTCTTGGCCAGCACCATGTCCATGTTGGACAACAGCGCCCGGAAAAACGGCCACTGGCGGTACATCTTTTGCAGCAGCGCCAGCCGCTCCCGGGCGTCGGGTTGCGCGGGGTGGGTGAATTGCGCCACGGCGGTGCCAAAACCGAACCAGCCCGGCAGCGTCAGGCGGCACTGGCCCCAGCTGAAGCCCCAGGGAATGGCGCGCAGGTCTTCGATGCGCTGGCTTGCCTTGCGTGACGCGGGCCGCGAGCCGATGTTGAGTTCGGCAATCTCGCGGATCGGCGTGGCGTTGAAAAAATACTCGGTGAAGCCGGGTGTTTCGTACACCAGGGCGCGGTAGGCCGCCATGCTGGCTTCGGACAGCGTGGCCGCCGCGTCCAGAAACGCCGGGGTAGCCGGCTTGGTGGGCTGCAGCAGCGTGGCCTCCAGCGTGGCGGCCACCAGGGTTTCCAGGTTGCGCCGACCGATCTCGGGGTTGGCGTATTTGGAGCCGATCACCTCGCCCTGCTCGGTCAGGCGGATCTGCCCGCGCACGGTGCCCGGGGGCTGCGCCAGGATGGCCTGGTAGCTGGGGCCGCCACCGCGCCCCACGGTGCCACCGCGGCCGTGAAACATGCGCAACTGGATCGGGCCACCCCCGCCAGGCGCGCCCTTCGTCCCCTCGGCGTTGATCTCGTCGAACACCTGCACCAGCGCGATCTCGGCGCGGTACAGCTCCCAGTTGCTGGTGAAGATGCCGCCGTCCTTGTTGCTGTCGGAATAGCCCAGCATGATGTCCTGCTCGGCGCCGCTGCGGTGCACCAGCCGCCGGATGCCGGGCAGCGCGTAGAACTCGCGCATGATGGGCGCTGCATTGCGCAGGTCGTCAATCGTCTCGAACAGTGGCACGACGATCAGGTCGGCCGTGTTGGGCGTCGCGTCGGCTTGGGGGGCATCAAGGACGCCGTGCATCAGCCCCACTTCTTTTTGCAGCAGCAGCACTTCGAGCAGGTCGCTCACGGTTTCGGTGTGGCTGATGATGTAGTGCCGGATGGCCTGCGCCCCAAAACGCTGGCGCAGGGTCCGGGCGGCCTCGAAGATCGCGATTTCGCCCTGCGCGTGGCCCGAGTACCGCGCATCCACCACGCGCAGGGGCCGCGCGTCGTTCAGCAACTGGAGCAGCAGCGTGCGCCGGGCGGCTTCGTCCAGCCCGGCGTAGTCGGGCTCGATGCGCGCCACGGCCAGCAGTTCGGCCACCACGGCCTCGTGCTGGTCGGAGCTTTGCCGCAAATCCACCGTGGCCAGGTGAAAGCCGATCAGGCAGCCGACCAGCGTCATCGCCAGCGTCACGCCGGCCGCCTCGACCAGGAGGGCAAGGTTGCCCGGGGAGAAGAAGCGCGGCGCCTGCTCGAGGATGCGGTCCATGGCTCAGAACACCTT
>JBGSNW010000514.1:0-2366 GCA_041739435.1 Burkholderiaceae bacterium | reverse complement strand
GCGGCATCGGCACGGCGGCCGTGCAGATCCAGCACGGCGAGGTGCTGCGCTTCGGCGGCGAATCGGTCGCTGCCCTGCACACACCGGGCCATACCGAGGGCAGCATGAGTTTTGTCTGGAACAGTGGCGGGGACCGCCATGTTTTCACCGGCGACACGCTGTTGATCAATGGCTGTGGTCGCACCGATTTCCAGTCGGGCAGTGCCGAGGCCCTGTACCGCAGCCTCACCCAGGTGCTGTTTGCCCTGCCGGACGACACGCTGGTGTGGCCCGGGCATGACTACCACGGACGGACGCACTCCACGATCGGTGCCGAGAAGGCGGGTAACGCACGCATCGCGGGCAAGACGGTCGAGCAGTTCGTGGCGCTCATGGAAGCGCTGCAACTGCCCCGGCCGCAGCGCATGGACGAAGCGGTGCCGGCCAACCGGGCGTCAGGCCTGCGGCACGATGCCGGGTCGCCGGTGGACGCCATGGCGCCTTCCCGACTCGCGCCGCGCCCGGCCGAAGGTTATGCCGGCGACATCACACCCGAGCTGGCGTATCGGTGGTGGCAAGAAGGCAAGGGCGTGCTGCTCGATGTCCGCACCGACGCCGAACGCGAGTGGGTGGGGTTCGTGCCCGGCGCGGTGCCGTTGGCCTGGAAGCACTGGCCGGGCATGGCCGTGAACCCGGGTTTTGACGCTGAATTCAAGGCAGCAATGCCCGCAGGGAAAGCCGCGCTGATGTTGTGCCGCAGCGGCGTGCGCTCCATCGCGGCTGCGCGCCGCGCCACCGAACTGGGTGTGGAGGCCTACAACATCCTCGAAGGTTTTGAAGGCGACCCCGACGCGCAGGCTCATCGCGGGCGCACGAACGGCTGGCGCATGCGTGGCCTGCCCTGGCGACAGGGCTGAACGTTTTTCGCGAATGGGTGCCCACCCGGCCCGAAGGCACCACAACCCGCAGGTTGCGAACGCGGCGATGGCGACTGCAAAACCCTGAACAAAGAACAGGTATTGGGCGCGATGTCAGTCGAAATACCACAAAAAATTACCGAAGCCCCGGGTTTTGTGCTGATTTGAAGCGGCAGAGCACTATTTTTGGTGGCGTCACTGTCAAGTTTGACAGGGTGTGGCACCCACAAGTGTTGTTTTGGAATTTCAATGGAGTCGCCGCTTCCCATCGGGTGCCTTCATGACTGATCTTGACCCTGTTGCACACCACTTCCCCGCGTTGGCCGCGAATGCCACAACTGCGGGCAATCCGGCCTTGACGGCGCACCTGCGCGAGCGTATCGCACGGGATTTCACGCCGCGCTGGGACCTCACCTGGGGCGGCACATGCATGTTGCACGGCCAGGTCCCCGGGCCGAACGCCGTCCGGCTCGACGGCAACGACTACCTGGGCCTGACCGGGCATCCAGACATCGTCGCCGCGCAAGTGGCGGCCCTGCGCCAGGACGCCAGCTTCGTGATCCAGTCGGGTGCGTTCCTGCAGACCGGTCACCCGGCCCACGCGCTCGAACTCGCGCTGGCGCGCTGGCTGGGCAAAGAAGACGGGTTCATCTGCCAGTCAGGGTACGCTGCCAACACGGGTCTGATCCAGGCCATTGCCGACGCGAAGACACCCGTCTACGTCGATGCCATGGCGCACACTTCTCTTTGGGAGGGCGTGCACGCGGCGCGCGCCAGCGGGCACCCGTTTCGCCACAACGACGCTGCGCATCTTGACCGTGTCCTTGCGCGCCACGGCCCGGGGCTGGTCATTGTGGATTCGGTCTACAGCACCACGGGCGCCCTGTGCCCGTTGCGCGACATGGTCGAGGTGATCGAACAGCACGGGGCGATGATCCTGGTGGACGAATCGCATTCGCTGGGCACCCATGGGCCCCTCGGGGCCGGTCTGTGCGCGGCGCTGGGACTGACGGACCGCGTGCATTTCATCACCGCCAGTCTGGCCAAGGCCTTTGCCGGGCGAGCGGGGTTTTTCACCATGCCCGCTGCGTTGCGCTACTACATTCTTTCGGAGAGTTTCCCCAACATCTTCAGCTCGTGCCTGCTGCCCCATGAAATCGCCGGCCTTGCCGCGACACTGCGGGTGATTCAGGGGCAGGATGCCGCGCGCGAGCGTCTGCGTGCCCACACCCGCCGGTTGCGCGAAAGCCTGAGCGACATGGGGTACCCGATTCATCAGGGCACCGAACAGATCATTGCCCTGGAAGCCGGCCTCGAACCCGACACCATGGTGCTGCGCGACCGGCTCGAATCGCAGGGCGTGTTTGGCGCCGTGTTCTGCGCTCCCGCCACCAGCCGCAACCGCTCGCTGGTACGGCTGACGCTGAGCGCGGCGCTGACCGAGGCCGAGTTGCGCCACGTGGAAGACGC
>JBGSNW010000480.1:0-3288 GCA_041739435.1 Burkholderiaceae bacterium | reverse complement strand
CCGAGCGCGCCCACCACCATGCCGATGCTGGCGAACGAGGCGGTCATGCCCACGCCCATGGCCACGGGCGCCAGCCGGTTGCCCTGCAGGGCGCCGCCCAGCACCAGCGGCAACATGGGGAAAACACAGGGCGACAGGGTGGTCAGACCCCCTGCCGCAAGGCTCAGGCCGAGCTGCGGCAGCGAAATGACAGCGGACATGAAGGCAGCCCGCGCGTCAGAGCGCGGTTTTCAGGGCGCCGCGGATGGCGTCGGGCTGGGTGTTGCCCACCATCCGGCTCACTTCCCTGGTGCCATGCAGCACGATGAGGGTGGACTGGGCGTTGACGCGGAAGCGGCGCTTGAGTGCCTTTTCGGTGTCGTAGTCGGCCACCAGCACGGTCAGATCAAGCCCGGGCTCGGTCTTGAGGGACTGCAGCACCTTCTCCTGTTTGAGGCATGTGGGGCACCAGTCGGCATGGAAATGCAGCGCGACCGGCTGGTTGGCCTGCTGGGCCTGGGCCAGCGCGGCGGCGGTGTAGGGTTTGACTTCCAGCGCATGAGACAGTGCGGACAGCGCCAGCAAGGACAGGGCGGCGATCAGGTTTCGCAGGTTCATGGGATTTCCTCAAAAAAAGACGGGCGGCACCGCGACAACGGCACACTGCGGGGATGGGAGTCACTTTACACGCACGAAGTTCAGCGCTTCACATTCGCCGCTTCAAATTCGCCCCGCCACACGGACCGCCAGGGTGGCGCCAATCCGGCGGTCGTGCCAGACTACGCCTGCAGCGTGACCATCGGCCCGGCCGGTTTTGGCGCCCGAAACCCCTCCATTCCAGTACCCCGACGCCGTTGCACCATGAACACCCCACGCTACCCCGCCCCTGCCCTCAACGATCTGCCCGACGACATCAAGGCCCGCGTGCTGGAGGTGCAGGAAAAAGCCGGCTTCGTGCCCAACGTGTTCCTGGCCTTCGCGCGGCGCCCGGCCGAGTGGCGGGCCTTTTTTGCCTACCACGACGCGTTGATGGTGCCCGAGTCGGTGGGCCGCACCAGCGGCCTGACCAAGGGCGACCGCGAGATGATCGTCACCACCACCAGCGCGGCCAACCACTGCCTGTACTGCGTGGTCGCGCACGGCGCCCTGCTGCGCATTTACGAGAAAAAACCGCTGGTGGCCGACCAGGTGGCCGTGAACCACCACAAGGCCGACATCACCCCGCGCCAGAAGGCCATGCTGGACTTTGCCATGAAGGTTTGCCAACATTCCGACGCGATTGCCGACGCCGACTTTGCGCCGCTGCACGCCCACGGCTTCAACGACGAAGACATCTGGGACATTGCCGCCATCACCGCGTTCTTTGGCCTCTCGAACCGCATGGCCAGCTTCAGCCACATGATGCCCAACCCCGAGTTCTACCTGATGGGGCGGGTGCCCAAGGCCCCGTGAATGGTACGTTTAAGATAGCAAACTATCGCCATTTGACGGGGGCTTAATGCCATTTTTACTCATAAATTGCCACACAGGACCTTCACCATGTTTTTCCGACTGATTGCGCTTCCCGTTCTGGCCACCGTCCTGCTGTTGCCGGCCTGCTCCCGGCAGGACACCGCGGCCCCGTCGGCCACGGCCGCCCAGGTCGCCCAACCCTACGAAGCCGTGGCTGCGCAGGGCAAGGGGTTCACCGTGGGCGCGATGATGAGCGCCAACACGGTGTACGTGCTGTTCGACCCGCAATGCCCGCACTGCGGCCATTTGTGGGAGGCTTCGCAGCCCCTGCAGACCAAGGTGAAGTTCGTGTGGATGCCCGTGGCGTTCATCAACGCCAAGAGCGCCCCCCAGGGCGCGGCGCTGATGACGGCCGCCAACCCGCAGGAGCTGATGAGCACGCACGAAAAATCCATCCTTTCGGGCGCGGGCGGCATCTCGGCGCCCTCCGGCATCGCGCCCGAAATCGAACAGGCCATCCAGTCCAACACCCGGCTGCTCAACAGCCTGGGCGCCGACTCGGTGCCCTACATCGTGGCCAAGAACCTGCGCACGGGCCAGGTGGTGAGCAACACCGGCGCCATGGAAACCCCGGCCCTGGCCGATTTTCTGGGCCTGGACCGGCCCTGAGCCGGACTGCGCCGCAAAACCGGCGCGCCGTGCCTTAACATTCGCCATCGGCCACATCCCGTGGCCTCCATTCGGAGCGGCATCATGGCCAAAGGCGATCAGAAGAGCAACAAGATGGCGAAAAAACCGAAGAAGGACAATTCACCGCCCAAGGAGTCGGTGTCCGACCGGCCCATGCCACCCATCACGGCGGTGATTCCGCGCGGCAAGCCGAAGACGAAATAAGCTCGCCACGAGGCCACCCCCGTCTTCAGGGCGTGGCCACCAGCACCTTCACCAGCCAGCGGTTGAGGTCGGCCATTTCTTCCATGCAGACCGAATGTGGCATGGCGTAGTCATGCCATTCGACCGGGTGGCCCAGGGCCAGCAGCGTGTCGCGCGCGGCGATGGCGCTGTGCAGGGGCACCACGTCGTCGTGCCGCCCATGGCCCAGGAAAACGGGCGTTTGCGCGTTGGCGTCATGGCGCTCGGCAGCCGTGGAGGCGGCCAGCGGCAGATAGCCTGACAGGCCAACAATGCCGGCCAGCCGTTCGGCATGGCGCAGCCCCGTCAACAGCGCCATGGCGCAGCCTTGGGAGAAGCCGGCAATCACGATGCGCCCGGCCGGGACGCCACGGGCTTTTTCGCGCGCCAGCAAGGCCTCGATGGCCGTGCGCGACTTGCGCAACCCGGCTTCGTCTTCGCGCGCCGCCAGATCGGCGCCGAGGATGTCGTACCACGCCGGCATGGGGTAGCCGCCATTGATGGTGACGGGCAGGATGGGCGCGTTGGGAAACACAAAACGCACCGGGCCCACGCTGGACAGGTCCATCTCCTGGGTGATGGGCACAAAGTCGTTGCCGTCGGCGCCCAGGCCGTGCATGAGCAGGACGGTGGCGCGGGGATGGTCGCCGGTTTCAATTTCAATCGTCTCGAGGGCCATGGGCTGCTTCACCAGTGTGAGGTTGGGTTGAAGGCGTGATTGTGCTTCAGCCACCCCGGTGCGGGGTGCACACATTTCGCAGCGATACACACTCTCAGAGGGTGTAGTCCACGGGCTGGCTGTAGCGCGGATCGCGGTGCCAGTCCCAATAGGTCTGCATCAGTTTTCGGGTCAGCGGGCCGGGCACGCCATCGGCCACGGGCTGGCCATCGAGCCGCGTCACCGGCAGCACACCGCCGCCCGAGCTGGACAGGAACACCTCGCGG
>JBGSNW010000468.1:0-4794 GCA_041739435.1 Burkholderiaceae bacterium | reverse complement strand
CCCTGCTCAAGCACCCGATGGCGCTGGCCGTGATTGTGGGCGCGCTGCTCGCGGTGCGCCCGAAAACCCTGTGGCGCTGGGGCGGCCGCGGCCTGCTGCTGTGGCGTGGCTGGCGGCTGGTTCAGCGATGGATGCCGGGTGTGGTGGACAGCTGGCTGGCCTCCGACCCGAAGCGTCGGCGTTGACGATGGTGCATCGCTTGATTCGGCCGGGGGCCACGCGGTCATGAAAGGGGCAAAAGCCTGTTGGGTGGTGGCCATGGTTCTGGCGCCGCTGCCGGCCTTGGCCGACGCGGCCCTCGCGCTCGACAAAGGCTGCTTCAATTGCCACGGCACGGCGTCACCCCGGAAAGGCACGCCCAGTTTTGAACAGCTCGCGGCCGACTACTCCAAATACCGTGGCCAACCCGAAGCCGTGCCCAAGCTCACGGCCAAGCTGCACGAGGGCAGCCTGTTCGGCCACATTGCCGCCCATGAGCGGCTGCGTGCGGACGAAGCCGCCGTGTTGATCCAGTGGATCATCGACGGCGCCAAGTAGTGCCATCGGTTGGCGGCCCGCGCTGGAGGGCCTGGCTGGATATTCGAGGGGCGTCAGCGCACAACACAATGAAAAAGGTGTTTGTGATGCATTTTTGAATAAAAAATGCCATCAGCCCCCGTCAAATGGACATAGTTTGCTATCCAATCAGTACTGATCAAACTCAGGCCACACCCGCCTTCACCTTCAGCCGCCAGGCGTGCAGCAGCGGTTCGGTGTAGCCGCTGGGCTGTGCCAGGCCCTTGAAGACGAGGTCGGTCGCGGCCTTGTAGGCGGCCGAGGTGTCGTAATGGCCGGCCATGGGTTGGTACAGCGGGTCGCCGGCGTTCTGCCGGTCCACCACCTTGGCCATGCGTTTGAAGGTGGCGTTGACCTGTGCCTTGGTTACCACGCCGTGCAGCAGCCAGTTGGCGATGTGCTGGCTGCTGATGCGCAGCGTGGCGCGGTCTTCCATGAGGCCGATGTTGTGGATGTCGGGCACCTTCGAGCAGCCCACGCCCTGGTCGATCCAGCGCACCACATAGCCCAGGATGCCTTGTGCGTTGTTGTCCAGTTCCTGCTGGATCTCGGCGGGCGTCCAGCGGGGCTTCTTCGCCACCGGCACTTCGAGCAGCCCGTGCAGCAGGGCCTCGAAGTCGGCGTCGGTCTTTTCCATGTCTTTTTGCACCTGGGCCACGTTGACCTGGTGGTAGTGCAGGGCGTGCAGCGTGGCGGCCGTGGGGCTGGGCACCCAGGCGGTGTTGGCGCCGGCCCTGGGGTGCACGATTTTTTGCTGCAGCATCGCGGCCATGAGGTCGGGCATGGCCCACATGCCCTTGCCGATCTGCGCCTTGCCGCGCAGCCCGGCCTTCAGGCCCACCAGCACGTTGTTCTTTTCGTAGGCCTGAATCCAGGCGCTGGACTTCATGTCGCCCTTGAGGATCATCGGGCCGGCGTGCATGGCGGTGTGCATCTCGTCGCCGGTGCGGTCGAGGAAACCGGTGTTGATGAAGGCCACGCGGCTGCCCGCGGCGGCAATACAGGCGGCCAGGTTGACGCTGGTGCGGCGCTCTTCGTCCATGATGCCCAGCTTCACGGTGTTCCGCGGCAGGCCCAGCAGTTTTTCGACGCGGCCGAACAGCTCGGCGGCAAACGCGGCCTCGGCCGGGCCGTGCATCTTGGGCTTGACGATGTAGATCGAGCCGGCGCGCGAGTTGCGGATGCCGTTCTGGCCATGGCCTTGAAGGTCGTGCAGCGCGATCGTGGTGGTGATCACCGCGTCCATGATGCCCTCGTGGATCTCGCTGCCGTCGCCGTACAGGATGGCCGGGTTGGTCATCAGGTGGCCCACGTTGCGCACGAACAGCAGCGAGCGGCCGTGCAGCGTGACGGGCTGGCCGTCCTTGCCGGTGTAGACGCGGTCGGGGTTGAGGCGGCGCTCGAAGGTGGTGTTGCCCTTGGCCACGGTTTCGGTGAGCGTGCCCTTGAGGATGCCCAGCCAGTTGCGGTAGCCCAGCACTTTGTCCTCGGCGTCCACGCAGGCCACCGAGTCTTCGAGGTCGAGGATGGTGGACAGCGCGGCTTCGAGCACCAGGTCGCTCACGCCGGCCGGGTCGGTCTGGCCGATGGGGGTGTTGCGGTCGATCTGGATCTCGATGTGGATGCCGTTGTTGCGCAGCAAGATGGCCGACGGCGCAGCGGCGCTGCCTTGATGGCCGATGAATCTGGAGGCATCGGCCAGCGTGGTCGTGCCGCCGTTTTTCAGCGTGACCACCAGCTTGCCACCGTCCACCGCGTAGCCGGTGGCGTCGAGATGCGAGCCCTTTCGGAGCGCGGCGGTGCGGTCGAGCACGTGGCGCGCGTATTCGATCACCCGGGCGCCGCGCACCGGGTTGTAGCCCTTGCCCTTTTCGGCGCCATCGGTCTCGGGCAGCACGTCGGTGCCATACAGCGCGTCGTACAGGCTGCCCCAGCGTGCGTTGGCGGCGTTCAGCGCGTAGCGGGCGTTCAGGATCGGCACCACAAGCTGCGGGCCGGCCTGGATGGCGAGTTCGGCGTCCACGTTCTTCGTGGTGGCCCGGGGGTTGGCCGGGGCGGGCACGAGGTAGCCGATTTTTTCCAGGAACTTGCGGTAGGCCTTCATGTTCCGGATCGGGCCGGGGTGGGCCTTGTGCCAGGCGTCCAGCTCGGTTTGCAGGCGGTCGCGCTCGGCCAGCAGGGCGGCGTTTTGGGGGCCCAGGTCGTGGGCGATGGCGTCAAAGCCCTTCCAGAAGGCGGCGGCGTCAATGCCGGTGCCGGGCAGCACCTGCTGCTCGATGAACTGATGCAATTCGGTGGCAACCTGGAGGCGGTGGGCGGGGGTGCGGGCGGTCATGGTGGGCCTTCTGTGGAATGGTCGGAATGGGAAAAAAAGACGGTTTGAAAAGGGTGGGTTCGGGGGAGCAATATCCGGGCGCAGTCTTTCAGGCCGGGAAAAACGCCAGCACGTCCTTCAGGCTGGTGCCGATGCGGTGGGGCTGGGTGCCCAGTTCTTCAAAGGGCAGGCCCTGGCGGTTGACCCACAGGGTGCGAAAGCCGTACCAGGTGGCGGCCAGCGCGTCCCAGCCGTTGCTGCTCACAAACGCGATCTGTCCGGCCGCAAGGCCCGTGGTGCTGCAGCCCAGCGCGTAGGCGTCGGGGTGGGTTTTGTATTTGCGGATCGGGTCCACGCTGATCACGTGGTCCAGCACGTCGTCCAGGTCGGCGCTGCGCACCGCCACACCCAGCATCGCCGCGTCGCCATTGGACAGGATGCCGGTGACGATGCCGCGGGCCTTCAGGGTGGCCAGCACTTCGCGGTTTTCGGGGTAGGCGCTCAGGTGCCGGTACTGGTTCATCAATTGGTCGATTTTTGAATCAAAAGTGCCGTTAGCCCACGCCAATTGGTCGTTGTTAGCTATTCTTTTGATTGCGTAGACCAGCGCGGCGCGGGTCAGCTCCCAGAACGGCCGGTACATCGGGGGCGCGTCGAGTTCGCCCGGGCGCCCGTGGGTGCTGACCGTGACGAGCCGCGTGTATTCGATCTGCTTGTCGCGCCACATCAGGGTCAGCGCAGGGCCGTGGCCGGGAAACAGCTGCTCGGCCAGCAGGCCCACGCTGTAAACGTCGAACAGCGTGCCGTAGGCGTCGAACAGAACGGCCTTGGGGGCTTCGGCGCTGGATGTGGAGAGGGGATGGGGGGTACTCATGACCCCATTTTATTGAGGACTTGAGCGCCTATTAATTGCAATAAATTCCATTAATACGTGACTTTTATGATGGTAATCGGGGTTCAGCGTGTATTGTGTGCGCCCGTTGCGTCGGCGCGCGCCGCTTCGTCGGCCGTCTGGCGCGCGAATTCGGGCGGGCGTACCAGGCCGTGTTTGTCCATGCGGTAGCGCAGCGTGTCGCGGCTGATGTCCAGGCGGCGGGCGGCGCGTGTCACGTTCCAGCCGGTTTGTTCCAGGGCGCGTTCCAGGTGGTCGCGCTCGACCGCTTCCAGCCGGGCCAGGGCGGGGTGCGCGGGAATGTCCTCGGTGACCAGGGGCTGGGGGATCACCGTCAGCAGCAGGTCGGACGACGTGATGATGGCGCCCTGGCTCAACAGCACCGTGCGCTCGATCAGGTTGCGCAGCTCACGCACGTTGCCGGGCCAGCCGTGCTGGCGCAGCGAGGCTTCGGCCGAGGCGTCCAGCGTGGGCAAGGGTTTGCGGTAGCGCTGCGAAAACAGCACCGCAAAGTGCTGGGCCAGCAGCCACACGTCGTCGCCCCGCTCGCGCAGCGGCGGGACGTCGATCTGGAACACCCGCAGGCGGTGGAGCAAGTCGCCGCGGAACTGACCCTGGGCCACCATCGCGTCCAGGTCGCGGCGGGTGGCGGCAATGAAGCGCACGTTGACCTGTCGGTCGGTGATGGAGCCCAGGCGGCGCACCTTGTGGTTGTCCAGCACGCCCAGCAGCTTGGCCTGCAGGGCCAGATCCAGCTCGCCCACTTCGTCCAGGAACAGCGTGCCGCCGTGGGCGGCTTCGATCAGGCCGATCTTGCGTTCGTGGGCGTCCGGGAAAGCCCCTTTTTCGCAACCGAACAACTCGACGTCCATCTGGTCGGCTGAAAGTGCCACGCAGTTGAGATCGACAAACGGCGTCGACGCGCGCGCGCTGGCGAAATGGCAGGCGCGTGCCACCCGTTTTTTGCCCGACCCGGTTTCCCCCCGCAGCAGGACCGGGGGCGCGGCGGCACCGTCGCCGGGCTCGTGGCTGG
>JBGSNW010000448.1:0-4909 GCA_041739435.1 Burkholderiaceae bacterium | reverse complement strand
CGGGGCCGGGTGCGACGTGCTGGTGGTCGACACCGCGCACGGCCATTCCCGGGGCGTGCTGGAGACGGTGCGGCGGGTCAAGGAGCGCTTTCCCGAGGCGGAGATCGTGGCCGGGAACGTGGCCACCCCCGAAGCGTGCGAGGCGCTGATCGAGGCCGGCGTGGACGCGGTCAAGGTGGGCATCGGCCCAGGCTCGATCTGCACCACGCGCATCGTGGCCGGCGTGGGCGTGCCGCAGATCATGGCCATCGACAACGTCGCCATCGCCCTGCACGGCAGCGGCGTGCCGCTGATTGCGGACGGGGGCATCCGCTTTTCGGGTGACATTGCCAAAGCCATCGCCGCGGGTGCCAGCACCGTCATGATGGGCGGCATGTTTGCCGGCACCGAAGAGGCGCCGGGCGAGATCGTGCTGTTCCAGGGCCGCAGCTATAAAAGCTACCGCGGCATGGGCAGCATCGGCGCCATGCAGCAGGGCAGCGCCGACCGCTACTTTCAGGAGGCCACCACCGGCAACCCCAATGCCGACAAGCTCGTGCCCGAAGGCATCGAAGGCCGGGTGCCGTACAAGGGTTCATTGGTTACCATCGTGTTCCAGATGGCCGGCGGCGTACGCGCCAGCATGGGGTACTGCGGCTGCGCCACCATCGAGGACATGAAGAACAAGGCCGAGTTTGTGGAAATCACGACCGCGGGCATTCGCGAGAGCCATGTGCACGATGTGCAGATCACCAAGGAGGCGCCGAACTACCGGGCCGATTGAGGTGTCGGCAAATCAGCGCATGCACAGTGAAAATGTCACAAATCGGCAGTCCTGCCGTGATGACACGTGCGGTATGTCATGGCGCTGAGGCCGGACCGGGTTAAAACGGGCGTTCGATTCACAACTTTCTGAGGAGATTCACATGGGCATGATTTCCTTTCTCAAGGAAGCCGGCGAGAAGCTGTTTGGCAAGAAGCCAGAGGTCGCGGCGGCGATCGCCGAACCCACCAACGCCGAAAAGCTGGCGGCCGCCAACACGGCTGCTTCCGAGGCCATCAAGAACTACATCCGTACGCAAAACCTGTCCGCCGACGACCTGAGCATCAGCTTCAACGGCGCCGACCAGATCGTCACCGTGACCGGGCTGGTGGCCAGCCAGGAAATCCGGGAAAAGATCGTGTTGTGCTGCGGCAACGTGGACGGCGTGGCCGGTGTGGCCGACCAGATGCAATGCGCTGAACCGGCTGAAGAATGCCAGTACCACATGGTCAGCCGCGGCGACACGTTGAGCGCCATCGCCAAGAAGTACTACGGCAACGCCAACGCCTACATGCAGATTTTCAAGGCCAACAAGCCCATGCTGAGCCATCCCGACAAAATCTACCCCGGCCAGAACCTGCGCATTCCGCCCAAGGCCTGAGCGGCCCCCCGAAGCACCCGGGCGGCTCGACGAGCTGCCCTTTTTGTTTTTGCCATGCAACACCAGAAAATCCTCATTCTTGATTTCGGCTCGCAGGTCACCCAGCTGATTGCGAGGCGGGTTCGAGAAGCCCACGTGTTCTGCGAAGTCTATCCTTGCGACGTCACCGACGACTGGGTTCGCACGTATGCCGCCGATGGCACGTTGAAGGGCGTGATTCTTTCTGGCAGCCACGCCAGCGTGTACGAAGACACGACCGACAAGGCCCCGCAGGCGGTGTTCGAACTCGGCGTGCCGGTGCTGGGCATCTGCTACGGCATGCAGGCCATGGCGCACCAGCTGGGCGGCAAGGTGGAGGGCGGGCACCAGCGCGAGTTCGGCTTTGCGGCGGTGCGTGCGCGCGGCCACACGGCGCTGCTCCAGGACATCTCCGACTTCACCACACCCGAAGGCCACGGCATGCTCAACGTGTGGATGAGCCACGGCGACAAAGTCACCGAGCTGCCGCCGGGCTTCAAACTCATGGCCAGCACCGACAGCTGCCCCATCGCCGGCATGGCCGACGAGGCGCGCCGCTACTACGCAGTGCAGTTCCATCCGGAGGTCACGCACACGCAGCAGGGCCAGGCGATTCTGGAGCGTTTTGTCATCGGCATCTGCGGCGCTCGGCCTGACTGGGTCATGCACGACCACGTGGCCGAAGCGGTCGAGAAAATCCGCCAGCAGGTGGGCGATGAAGAGGTGATCCTGGGCCTTTCAGGCGGCGTGGATTCGTCAGTGGCGGCCGCGCTGATCCACCGCGCCATTGGCGACCAGCTGACCTGCGTCTTTGTCGACCACGGCCTGCTGCGGCTGAACGAGGGCGACATGGTCATGGACATGTTCGTGGGCCAGCTGCACGCCAAGGTGATTCGCGTGGACGCCAGCGACCTGTTCCTGGGCAAGCTGGCGGGCGTGAGTGACCCCGAGGCCAAGCGCAAGATCATCGGCGCCGAGTTCGTCACCGTGTTCAAGGCCGAGGCCGCCAAACTCAAAAGCGACCAGGCCCGCCACGTGGCATGGCTCGCGCAGGGCACGATCTACCCCGACGTCATTGAATCCGGCGGCGCCAAAAGCAAGAAGGCCGTCACCATCAAGAGCCATCACAACGTGGGCGGGCTGCCAGAGCAGTTGGGCCTCAAGCTATTGGAACCGCTACGCGACCTGTTCAAGGACGAAGTGCGTGAATTGGGCGTGGCGCTGGGCCTGCCGCCCGAGATGGTTTACCGGCATCCGTTCCCGGGCCCGGGCCTGGGTGTGCGCATCCTGGGCGAAGTCAAGAAGGAATACGCCGATCTGCTGCGACGCGCCGATGCGATCTTCATTGAAGAGCTGCGCCACTTCAAGGACGACGCCACCGGCAAAAGCTGGTACGACCTCACCAGCCAGGCGTTCGCCGTCTTCCTGCCGGTGAAAAGCGTGGGCGTCATGGGCGACGGCCGAACGTATGACTACGTGGTGGCCCTGCGCGCCGTGCAGACCAGCGACTTCATGACCGCCGACTGGGCCGAACTGCCCTATGCGCTGCTCAAAAAGGTGTCTGGCCGCATCATCAACGAGGTGCGCGGCATCAACCGAGTGACCTACGACGTGTCCAGCAAGCCGCCGGCGACGATTGAGTGGGAGTGATTTGATGTCTGGCAACGGCAGGCATTGAGAAGCACAAAAAGCTTGTAAGCCCGCGTCACTGCCGGCTTTTTTGCTTCTTTGTCTGGCACCGACTGGCAACACTCAGCACCGCCAAGCACTGTTTTTTTATGGCATGGCGGATGGTACTATCTTCGCTGATGCCATGAACAGCGCTCGATACCATGCCATGATTTTTCAATGTCGCATGGTATTGAAATTTTCTAAGTAATTGATTTATAAAAAGAAAATTGAATATTTTGCGATTGTTTTGAACATGGTATTTTGAGTCGAGATAGGACGGATACCATGCTGACCGATACCAAGCTGCGCAACCTCAAGCCGCAGGACAAGCTCTACAAAGTGAACGACCGTGACGGCCTCTATGTGGCCGTCACGCCCGCCGGGGCGATCTCGTTCCGATACAACTACTCGATCAACGGCAGACAGGAGACCATCACCTTCGGGCGCTATGGCACCGGAGGCATCACCCTGTCGGAAGCCCGCGAGCAGTTGGGCGAGGCCAAGAAGATGATCGCCGCCGGGAAGTCACCGGCCAGGGAGAAGGCGCGTGACAAAGCCCGCGTGAAAGATGCCGAGACATTCGGTGCCTGGGCGGAAAAGTGGTTACGCGGTTACCAGATGGCCGACTCGACCCGCGACATGCGCCGTGCGGTCTATGAACGGGAGTTGAAGCCCAAGTTCGGCAACCAGAAGCTGGTCGAGATCACGCACGAGGACTTGCGCACCCTGACCGATACCATTGTGGAACGCGGCGCACCGGCCACGGCAGTGCACGTGCGCGAGGTGGTTATGCAGGTGTTCCGGTGGGCGATTGAGCGCGGCCAGAAGGTTGAGAATCCGGCGGATATGGTCAGGCCAACCACCATTGCCAAGTTTGAACCCCGCGACCGGGCGCTGACACCCGACGAGATCGGGCTGATGTACCAGTACATGGAGCGTATCGGCACCACGCCCTCGATTCGGGCTGCGGCCAAGTTGCTGCTGTTGACGATGGTGCGCAAGAGTGAATTGACGAACGCGACATGGAGCGAGGTCAATTTCAGCGAGGCGCTTTGGACCGTTCCCAAGGAGCGGATGAAGCGGCGCAACCCGCACCACGTGTACCTATCTCGGCAGGCACTGGACATATTCATCGCGCTCAAGACGTTTGCCGGTGGGTCTGAATACGTGCTGCCGTCACGTTATGACTCGGACTTGCCAATGAGCAGTGCCACGCTCAACCAGGTGCTGACGCTGACCTGCAGGCTAGCGCAGAAGGAGGGCAAGGCCCTGGCGAAGTTCGGGCCGCACGACTTGCGTAGGACGGCCAGCACCTTGTTACATGAAGCTGGGTACAACACCGATTGGATTGAGAAGTGTCTCGCCCACGAACAGAAGGGTGTGAGGGCGGTGTACAACAAGGCCGAATATCGGGAGCAGCGCACGGCCATGTTGCAAGATTGGGCTGACATGCTTGATGAGTGGACGGTCAAGCGACTGCGGCCGACGGAGTGAAGCCGGGGCGTGTGGCCTGGTTGCCCGATGACTTCCGAGCCTCGATCCATTCCTCAACATCGGTCAAGTCCCAAGCCACGTTGCGACTGGTGAGAGCGATGCGGCGCGGGAATTCTCCCCGCTGCTCCATGTTGAAGATCGTGCGCTCAGACAGCGGAATCATCGCCAGTAGTTTCTTGCGGTGTAAGCGTCCGGCCATCCCCCACTTGAATCCGACCGTCCAAGCGGCAACGATGGTGTCCACCAAGGAATTAGGTGGACACCATGAAAGACTCCAAGAAGATCACCCGTCGACGGCACAGCGCCGAACTCAAGGCGCGGAT
>JBGSNW010000416.1:0-4395 GCA_041739435.1 Burkholderiaceae bacterium | reverse complement strand
TGGCTTCATGGTGGTGCAGGACACCGAAGGTGAACGCAAGGAGCTGGGGCAAGTGCCGCTGGACGACATTGCCGCCGTCATCGCCAACGCGCACGGCCTGAGCTACACCAACAACCTGTTGGTGGCGCTGTCGGAACGCGGCGCCCCTTTTGTGCTGTGCGCGGCCAACCACAATGCGGTCGGCATGTTGCTGCCCATCGAAGGCAACTTTGAGCAGTCCAAACGGATTGAAGCGCAGATTGCCGCCAGCCTCCCCACCCACAAGCGCCTGTGGGCTGCGGTGGTGCGCGCCAAACTGGAGCAGCAAGCCGCCGCGCTGGAGGCCGCCGGTGCCCCGACAGCCCCCTTGTCGGCCCTCGTTGGCAAGGTCAAAAGCGGCGACCCAGACAACATCGAGGCCCAGGGCGCGCGGCGGTATTGGGGCTTGCTGTTGGGCGACAGCTTCCGGCGTGACCAGGACGGCGGCGGCACCAACGCCTTGCTCAACTACGGCTACACCGTTTTGCGTGCAACCACCGCGCGGGCCGTCATCGCCGCGGGCCTGCACCCCAGCATCGGGCTGCACCACAGCAACGACAACAACGCCATGCGCCTGGTCGACGACCTGATGGAACCGTTTCGCCCGGTGATTGACCTCAAGGTTTGGCAGCTGGTCCGCAACCAGGAAGAGCACGTCACGCCGGACACCAAACGCGCGCTGGTCCGTACGCTTTACGACGACATGCAAACCGACATGGGCGCCACGCCGGTGATGGTGTGTGTGCAGAAGCTGGCCACGTCGCTGGCGCAGGTGTACCTGGGTGAACGCGACAAACTGGATTTGCCGCTGCCAGGCTTGCCACTTGCACTGGCAGCCGCATTGCGGGACGAATAACCGATGGAGGCCGTCGCATGCTCTCGGGGTACCGATTGATGTGGATGGTGGTGATGTTTGACCTGCCGGTCGTTGAAAAAGCCGAGCGCAAAGCCGCCACGGGTTTCCGCAACACCCTGCTCGATCTGGGTTTTGAGATGAGCCAGTTCAGTGTGTACATGCGGTTTTGCACCGGCCCCGCGCAAGTGGACACGTATTGCAAACGCGTCGAAGAGGCCTTGCCTCAGGGCGGCAAGGTGAATATCCTCCAGTTCACCGACAAGCAGTACGAGCGCATCGTCAGCTTCCACGGACAAGCCAAACAACCCCCGAACAAAACACCGGATCAGTTCGATCTTTTCTGAAAATGAGCCCCGTTTTTCAGGCCCCAAAAACGAAAAACCCCTTGACGAATCAAGGGGTTATCGCAGCGCTAGTCTAGACGATTGGGATATGCGCTCTGGCCGGAACTACTTCCCGCAGAGGTCGCCGGGGGCGACAAAGTCTAGACGATTGGGATATGCGCTCTGGCCGGAACGTTTCAGCCGCGCTTGCCGCGCTGCGACCAGTCTAGACGATTGGGATATGCGCTCTGGCCGGAACACCGGTCGGCCCTCGTGTAGAACGTCGAACAGTCTAGACGATTGGGATATGCGCTCTGGCCGGAACCGCATCATGGAGAGCGTCGCCCGAGTGCCCAGTCTAGACGATTGGGATATGCGCTCTGGCCGGAACCGAGTCGCCGACGGACAGACCGTGGGTGCGAGTCTAGACGATTGGGATATGCGCTCTGGCCGGAACCATTACGAATCCTCGATTCCATGATCAGTAAGTCTAGACGATTGGGATATGCGCTCTGGCCGGAACCGAAGCTTCATGCACCACAGCGCCCAACCCAGTCTAGACGATTGGGATATGCGCTCTGGCCGGAACCAAGTGCGGCGGGCGGTTGATAATGGGCAGAGTCTAGACGATTGGGATATGCGCTCTGGCCGGAACGATACAGGATTCCGTCCAGAATGAGGCCGAAGTCTAGACGATTGGGATATGCGCTCTGGCCGGAACAGCGCCGTTCGCATGCGAAACCGGCGCGCCAGTCTAGACGATTGGGATATGCGCTCTGGCCGTGGCCATTCGGATCGGGGCACGAAGCCCCAATCCGAACGGCGCGCCAAAGGCGCGACTGCTTACCAATGTCCGGAACATTCCGCGTTTTTGCTCTTTCTCGCCCGGCAAAACCAGCGCCATGGCGGGTGAGATTGCCGGCCCCGAAGACTTCGAGCTGATCAGCTTCCTGTTGATTCAATCCGGGTAGAAAACGCAGGCATTGACAGCCATACCGCCGGTGAATGCCATGAGACATATCATTTGATTCAAGGGAGTTGACAATGCATCAAACTGCCAAAGTATTCACCACTGGCCGCAGCCAGGCCGTTCGCCTGCCGCTGGAATTCCGGTTTGACGTCCCAGAGGTCTTTATCCGCCGCGACGCCATCACGGGCGATGTGGTGCTGTCACGCAAGCCGACGGACTGGCAAGGCTTGCTCGACGTGGTGGCGCTCAACAAGGACGATGACCTGCTGATTGAACGCCGTCAAACCCACGCACGGCGCGACCCATTTGAGGGCGACCAGGAGTGAGCCAGCGCTACATGCTCGACACCAGCGTGGTCAGCCACATCATGCAAGGACGTGATGCCGCCTTGCTGGCGCACCTGACGACGGTGCCCGTGGGGCAGGCTGTGATGTCCAGCGTGACCCTTGCAGAGCTGGAATACGGCTTGCACCGCAAAGGGCAACCCGTTCGCTTGCGCAATGCCCTGACACAAGTGCTGCTTCGCGTCGACGTGCTGCCGTGGGGCGAGGACGTGGCCGTTTGTTACGGTGAACTTTGCGCCACGCTGGAAGCCCAAGGCATCAACCTCAGCGACTTCGACATGATGATCGCCGCCCACGCCGTGGCCCTGGATGCAACTCTGGTGAGCCGTGACAAGGCGTTTGCACAGGTATCGGCCAGCACCCCTCAACACCTGAGGCTGGAGATTTGGTAAGCCGACACCGCAACCCACGACGGCATTCGTCAGGGGAGCCTGTCCCGAATTTTGTGTTTGAGGCATCAACATGACCCATCGAACCATTTATGCCAAGCAAGACGAAGATGAAGAACGCGGTCATCGCGGCCAGGAGCTCATGGCTTGCCGGTATTCAATCTCAACATCAATGTCATCGGATGCAACGACGACGACTGAAAACCGTAGTGTTCGTAAAATTCCCTGGCGCGGTCATGAAGCGCATGCACCAGCAACGCCCGGACACCGGCGTTCTGAGAAACCGCCACAGCCCGGTTGACGGCGTCTTGCAGCAGGGATGCGCCAAGCTTGATGCCCTGGGCGCGACGGTCAACCGCCAGCCGGGCCAGCACCATTACCGGAACGGGATCTGGCATGTTCCGGCGCACCGCGCTGGTGGCCACCGGGTGCGCGACAGCGCCCGCAGCCATGGCGTAGTAGCCACAGACACGGCCGTCTGGATACGCCACCACAAACGTGCGGCTGGCCCCGCTTGACTGGTTGGTCATTGCGCGGCGCTTGAGCCACTCGTCCAGAACGGCCTCGCCGGATTCAAATCCGTCCAGAATATGGGTGGCGGCGAGTGGCTGAGGCGCGCTGAGTTGCAAGCTCATGCCTTGGTTGTGGCCCAAGGCGGCGTCACGGCCATAAGGCGCTCAAGCCCGGGATTGTGGCTGGGCGGGGCGTCGAGCATTGCCGTGAACTGCCGGAACTTGTCGGCATCCAGGCCGAAGAAAACCTGGTCCAGCACGACTGCCTTGGCTGCTGAGCAGGCAGCCTCCAGCATGAAATCTGAACGGTTCTTGCCCAGCAGGGTTGCAGCGTGATCAATCAAGTCGCGCTGTTCAGGCAATGCCCGCAGGTTGATGGCGGCGTCGCGCATGGTTTTCTCCTTGGGGTGCATACACAATAGCTACACAAAGCATAGCCAAGCGTGTAGCCATTGTCAATACGCGCTGGGCTGTGTTTGGCAGGTTGGGTTGTCGGCAGGCGACCCGTCGGCCACATTGAACCGGGCGAAATGGGTGGCCATCATCATTGGGCGAATTCCCAGTCTTTTTCGATTTAATCCCCCCGCACGAGTGAGGATCGGCCTCGGGAGTATCCATACAATGGCCCATGCTCATCACCATCCTTGCCTATGCCGCCATCGCCGTCCTGGCCGTGGTGGCCATTGGCGCGGCCCTTCTGCCGCTGTGCCTTCTCAGCGGCGCGTTTGCATGGCTGCGCGCCAGCCGGCTCGATCGTGAAATCGAAGCGGTCGAGCGCCTGCTGGCCGAACAGTAAGCCCAACGGGGGTACCCCATGGCCGATGGCCCAGGTTTGCGGGTCATCACGAAGAGAGTGCCGCACTTGGAAGCGGATGGCGTCTTGCCGCAGCGCACCTTACGCCCCAGTCCCCACCCCGCGCACCCACCCCAGCGCCCCCTGCCCCGCCCTTTGCCCGGTGGCCAGGCAGGCGGTGAGGAGGTAG
>JBGSNW010000379.1:0-4107 GCA_041739435.1 Burkholderiaceae bacterium | reverse complement strand
TGCGGTCGCGGTGGTTGGCGTCCATGTTGGCCTGCACCTTGAACACCACGCCCGAGAACGCGGTGTCGTCGGGTTGGATGGTCTTTTCCACCGGCTGCTTGTTGACCATCAACGAGCTTTTGCGCGGCTGCGGGCTCGGCGCCAGGTCCACCAGCGCGTCGAGCACCTCCATCACGCCGAAATTGTTGACGCCCGAGCCGAAGAACACGGGCGTCTGGCGGCCGGCCAGGAAGGCCTCGCGGTCCCAGGCGGGCGACGCGCCGGCGGCGAGTTCCATGCTTTCCTCCGACGCCGAAAACTCCTGGGGAAAGCGCTGGAGCAACGTTTCGCGCTCGGTCAGGGGGATGTTTTCAAAGTCCTGCGGCAGCCGCTCGCTGCCCGACTCGAACACCGTCATGGCCTGTGTGCGCAGGTTCATGATGCCGCCGAAGGTCTTGCCCTTGCCCACCGGCCAGGTCATGGGCACGCAGGGCATGCCGAGTTCGCGCTCCACCTCGTCCAGGATGTCCAGGGGCTCGCGCACCTCGCGGTCCATCTTGTTCACGAAAGTGATGATGGGCGTGTTGCGTTGACGGCAGACCTCGATCAGGCGGCGCGTCTGCGCCTCCACGCCGTTGGCCGCGTCGATGACCATCAAGGCCGAATCGACCGCGGTCAGCACGCGGTAGGTGTCCTCGCTGAAGTCTTTGTGGCCAGGGGTGTCCAGCAGGTTGATGACGTGGTCGCGGTACAGCATCTGCATGACCGAGCTGGCCACCGAGATGCCGCGCTGCTTTTCGATTTCCATCCAGTCGGACGTGGCGTGGCGGCTGGCCTTGCGGGCCTTGACCGAACCGGCGATCTGGATCGCGCCCGAGAACAGCAGCAGCTTTTCGGTCAGCGTGGTCTTGCCCGCGTCGGGGTGGGAAATGATGGCAAAGGTACGGCGGCGCCGGGTTTCGGCGGTATGGGGCATGGTGGTGGTCGCTGCAGTCAGCGCAAGGCAGGAAGACCTCGGATTTTAGAGCGCTTTGTATTGCGCCGATCGGCCTCGAGAGGCGCTATTCTGGGCAATGCGCACGGCCGATCCCCCCTCAACGGCAGGAATCGGACCGATCGCGTCCGGTGCTGCCACAATGCCGTGGCCAATGTCATTGGAGATGCACATGGAGAATCCGGGCCGCTGCACCTGCGGCAAGATCAAGTTTCATCTGACCGACACGCCGCTGTTCACGCAGGCCTGCCATTGCACCGACTGCCAGCGCTTCACGGGGGCGGCGTTTGGCGTTGGCATGCTGATGCTGGAAAAAGATCTGGTGCTCGACCAGGGCGAGCCGGCGTCGTACGAGCACACCACGTCCAGCGGCAACCGCTATGCCGCCGCGTTTTGCGCGCACTGCGGCACCTACCTGTGGGGGCGTTATTCGCTGCGCCCGGGTGTGGTGGTGGTGCGACCGGGTACGCTGCAAGACCGTCACACGTTTGAGCCACAGGCCCATGTGTGGGTCGGCAGCAAACTGCCATGGGTCCGCGTCCCCGATGGCGTGCCCACGTTCCCGATGGGGTACAAGACGCCTGAGGTCTGGCCCGAGCACAGCCTGCAACGCATGCAGGCGCACGCGCTTTCCCCGCGTTGAGCGCACTCCCGTCAGTATTTTTCCCCCATCGGAGGCCACTGATGCAACCGTTCTGCCCACCCCCTTTTGTTGCGCTGCGCCGCGCCCCCTGGGGGTTCGCTCGCAGGCGATTTGTCGGGGCAGCCCTGGCGGTGGCGGGCGCGCTGGTGCTGGTGGGCGTGGCAGCCCGTGCCGAGCAGCAGTTCCCTGACGTGCTGGCGGTCAAGGTCCAGCCGCGGGGGGGCGATCGTTTCGATTTCGACGTCACGGTGTCCTCGCCCTACGACACGCCGCGGCGCTACGCCGACGCATTCCGCGTGAGCGGCAGGGACGGCCGCGTCTGGGGCGAGCGCAAGCTGCTGCACGACCACGCCGATGAACAGCCTTTCACGCGCGACCTGTACGGCGTCGTGGTGCCGGCGGGGGTCCGATTGGTGGTGGTGCAGGCGAGGGACCAGAAGTACGGCTATGGCGGCAAGTCCGTCGAAGTGACCCTGCCCGGGCGCTGAGCGGTCGGCAATGGCCGCGGCCGCGGCCGCCGCAGCGCGCAGATGCCGCAAGCGTGTGTTTTTGCCTGCTTTTCGCCCCGTTGTCGCTGGCGGCGCCGGTATAATTGCGGCATCCGAGGAGCGCTGCAACCTGGGGGCCACCGGCCCGTCAGGCGAGGCTCGGAAACTTCATCGTCCAACCGCGCTCACCCACTGAAATCAACGTGTGGTGAGTTTCGCCGGAAATCCCCCCGCGTCGTGTTCAGTGGTTCCAACCTTGCCGGAGCCACCATTCTCATGAACGCCATCCTGAAGCCCAAGTTTCAAGACCACGCCATAGCCGACCTGTCCCTCGCCGACTGGGGTCGCAAGGAACTCAACATCGCCGAAACCGAAATGCCGGGCCTGATGGCGATTCGTGAAGAGTTCGCCAAATCGCAGCCGCTCAAGGGCGCGCGCATCGCCGGTTCGCTGCACATGACGATCCAGACCGCCGTGCTGGTCGAGACGCTGCAGGCCCTGGGCGCGCAGGTGCGCTGGGCTTCGTGCAACATCTTCTCGACGCAGGACCACGCGGCCGCCGCACTGGTGGCCCAGGGCACGCCCGTGTTCGCCTACAAGGGCGAGAACCTCGACGACTACTGGGACTACACCCACCGCATTTTCGAGTTCGGCCCCAAGGGCAGCAAGACCGAAGGCCCGAACATGATCCTGGACGACGGCGGCGACGCCACGCTGCTGATGCACCTGGGTGCCCGGGCTGAAAAAGACATCAAGGTGCTGGCCAAGCCGGGCAGCGAAGAAGAAATCTGCCTGTTCAAGGCGATCAAGGCCCGCCTCAAGCAGGACCCGACCTGGTACAGCCGCCGCCTCAAGGCCATCATCGGCGTCACCGAGGAAACCACCACGGGTGTGCACCGCCTCAATGAAATGAGCGCCAAGGGCACCCTGATGCTGCGCGCCATCAATGTCAACGACTCGGTGACCAAGAGCAAGTTCGACAACCTGTACGGCTGCCGCGAATCGCTGGTGGACGCCATCAAGCGCGCCACCGACGTGATGGTGGCCGGCAAGGTGGCCTGTGTTGCCGGTTACGGCGACGTGGGCAAGGGCTCGGCCCAGGCCCTGCGTGCCCTGAGCGCGCAGGTGTGGGTGACCGAGATCGACCCCATCAACGCGCTGCAGGCCGCCATGGAAGGCTACAAGGTCGTGACCATGGAATACGCCGTTGACAAGGCCGACATCTTCGTGACCTGCACCGGCAACAAGAACGTCATCACCTACAAGCACATGGACGCCATGAAAGACCAGGCCATCGTGTGCAACATCGGCCACTTCGACAACGAGATCGACGTGGCCTCGCTGGAGAAGTGCAAGTGGGACGAAATCAAGCCCCAGGTCGACCACGTGATCTTCCCCAAGAAGGGCAAGAAGGCCGAAAAGCGCATCATCCTGCTGGCCAAGGGCCGCCTGGTCAATCTGGGTTGTGGCACCGGACACCCCAGCTTCGTGATGTCGTCGAGTTTTGCCAACCAGACCATTGCCCAGATCGAGCTGTTCACCAAGTCCAAGGAATACAAGGTCGGCAAGGTCTACGTGCTGCCCAAGCACCTCGACGAAAAGGTCGCCCGCCTGCACCTGAAGAAGGTCGGCGCCATGCTGAGCGAGCTGACCGACGAGCAGGCGGCGTACATCGGGGTGTCGAAGGCGGGGCCGTACAAGCCAGAAACCTACCGCTACTGATCATGGCGGCTACTGCGCGGCTGTGATCCGTCGTTGCGGGGCCCGTCCGGAAATCCTCACGACCCTCAAGGTCGCTCCGGTTTCCAGCCACCCGCGCCTAGGCTGACAGCCGCTCGCGACGCCGCGTTGCTTTCGTGGCATCTTCTCATCACATGCGAATCGATCAACTCCTCGTTGAACGCGGTCTGGCGTCGTCGCGCTCGCAGGCGCAGCGGCTGGTGGCCTCGGGCGTGCGGTGGCGGGGGCCGAACGGCTGGCGGACCGCGGCCAAGAACGGGGAC
>JBGSNW010000340.1:0-5179 GCA_041739435.1 Burkholderiaceae bacterium | reverse complement strand
ACCGCTTTGGCCTGGGTGCGAGCCGACTCCAAAGTCAGCTGGCCGTCGGGGTCGAAAGCCTCGTGGGCCTTGGACAAGGCAAACTGTTTGGGCGCCACCCAGCATTGCAAATTGATGAGCAGCGGCGTGAGGTGACTCAGGCTGCGCAGCCCGCCCAAAGCACCGGGGGAGGCGGCGAGCAAACCCACCACCTTACCGGTGAACGCTTTGGTTCCGCTGGCCCAGACGGGGTCGTTCTTGACCGGGCTGGAAACCCAGTCGATGGTGTTTTTCAACAGCGCGGTGTAACTGCCGTTGTACTCGGGCGAGCAAATCAGCCAAGCGGGGTGGGCGTGGAAAATCTCTTTCAGGCGCACCACGTCGCGCGGCGTGCCCCTGGCCTCCAGGTCGGCGTCGTACATCGGCACATCAAAGTCGGCCAGCTCGATGTGGGTGACCTGGGCGCCGTTAGCTGTGGCCATGTTGGCTGCGGCATGGGCCAGCTTGCGGTTCCAGGACTGGGCGCGGGTGCTGCCCGCGAAGACGAGAAGAGGCAGAGGTGTGTTCATCGTGGCATTGTCCTTCACCGAGCTGCTGCTTTATTGGGCAGGTGTGAGCCAAAGGTGGGAAAATCCTGGGTTTTCCGCTAAGTTTTGTCTGACTTTGGCGGTGGTGTGGTGTTGCCGATGTTTCACGTGAAACAAAGCGCGGCGCTGCGTTGATATGTTGGGCGCCACAAGGCTGCTCTGGAGTGCCGAGATGTTGTATCCCCAAGAATTTGACGTGATTGTGGTGGGTGGTGGCCATGCCGGCACCGAGGCCGCGCTGGCCGCCGCGCGCATGGGCGCGAAGACGCTGCTGCTGACCCACAACATTGAAACGCTGGGCCAGATGAGCTGCAACCCGTCGATTGGCGGCATTGGCAAGGGGCATCTGGTGAAAGAGGTGGACGCGCTGGGCGGTGCCATGGGCATTGCCACCGACGAGGCCGGCATCCAGTTCCGCATCCTGAACAGTTCCAAGGGCCCGGCCGTGCGGGCCACGCGCGCCCAGGCCGACCGCATTCTGTACAAGGCCGCCATTCGCCACCGGCTCGAAAACCAGCCGAACCTGACGCTGTTTCAACAAGCGGTGGACGACCTGATGGTGGAGGGCGACCGCGTGGTGGGGGCCGTGATGCAGGTTGGCATCCGGTTCCGCGGCCGGACCGTGGTGCTGACGGCGGGCACTTTTCTGGACGGCAAGATCCATGTGGGCCTGAACCACTACGCGGCCGGCCGCGCGGGCGACCCACCGGCCGTCAGCCTGTCGGCACGCCTGAAAGAGCTGAAGCTGCCGCAGGGCCGACTCAAGACCGGCACGCCGCCACGGCTGGACGGGCGCAGCATCGATTTCGCGAAATGCACCGAACAACCGGGCGACGGCATGCCGGGCGGGCTGCCGGGCGCGATTCCGGTGTTCAGCTTCATGGGCCGCGCCGACATGCACCCGCGGCAGGTGCCGTGCTGGATCACCCACACCAACGAACGCACACACGAGATCATCCGCAGCGGCTTTGACCGCAGCCCCATGTTCACCGGCAAGATCGAAGGGGTGGGGCCGCGCTACTGCCCGAGCGTGGAAGACAAGATCAACCGCTTTGCCGACAAGGACAGCCACCAGATCTTCCTGGAGCCCGAAGGCCTGACGACGAACGAGGTCTACCCCAACGGCATTTCCACCAGCCTGCCGTTCGACATTCAATATGCGCTGGTGCGCTCGATGCCCGGGCTGGAGAACGCGCACATCCTGCGGCCGGGCTACGCCATCGAGTACGACTACTTTGACCCGCGCTCGCTCAAGAGCAGCTTCGAGACGCGCCAGATTGGCGGCCTGTTCTTTGCCGGGCAGATCAACGGCACCACCGGCTACGAGGAAGCGGCGGCGCAGGGGCTGTTTGCCGGCATCAACGCCGCGCTGCAGTGCCGCAGGCTCGACGGGCGCGCCGACGATTTTGGCGGCGCCTGGCTGCCACGCCGGGACCAGGCCTACCTGGGCGTGCTGGTGGACGACCTCATCACCAAGGGCGTGACCGAACCCTACCGCATGTTCACCAGCCGGGCCGAGTTCCGGCTGATGCTGCGCGAAGACAACGCCGACCTCCGCCTGACCGAAACCGGGCGCCAACTGGGCCTGGTGGACGACACGCGGTGGGGCGTGTTCTGCCGCAAGCGCGACGCGGTTTCACGTGAAACAGAGCGGTTGCGCTCCATCTGGGTCAGTCCGCAAAACCTGCCCATGGCCGAAGCCGAGCGCGTGTTGGGCAAGGCCATCGAACACGAGTACAACCTGGCCGATTTGCTGCGGCGGCCCGACGTGAGCTATGCCGCGCTGATGTCGCTCGACGGTGGCCGGCACGTCAACGCCGATGTTTCACGTGAAACCCTGGGCGAGCTGCATGCGCCCGTGGTCGAGCAGCTGGAGATCGCCGCCAAGTACGCGGGGTACATTGATCGCCAGAAAGGCGAGGTGGAGCGCGCCGCGCACCTGGAGAGCCTGCGGCTGCCGCCCGACCTGGACTACACGCAGGTCACGGCGCTGAGCTTCGAGGTGCGCCAGGCGCTGGCCCGGCATCGTCCAGAAACCCTGGGTCTGGCGTCGCGCATCTCGGGTGTGACACCCGCCGCCATTTCGCTGCTGATGGTGCACCTGAAGAAAAGCCGCGTGCGCGGGTTTGTTTCGGCCAACGAGCCGCAAGCCGATGCGGCCGCTTGAGGCGCCGTTGCGCGCCGGGCTGGAGGCCCTGGGCCTGGCGCTGACCCCGCAACAAGTCGGTCAATGCCTGGACTACCTGGCGCTGATCGGCCAATGGAACAAGGTCTACAACTTGACGGCCGTGCGCGACCCGGCGGAAATGTTGACGCACCACCTGCTCGACAGCCTGGCCGTGATCCGCCCGCTGCGGCGGCAACTCGGTTTGCCGGAGGGTGTGTCGGTTTCGCCGGGCGGCCCATTCCGGCTGCTGGACGTGGGCGCCGGCGTCGGCCTGCCCGGGGTGGTGATCGCCATCGGCTGCCCTGGCATCCACGTGACCTGTGTGGACACGGTGGGCAAGAAGGCGGCGTTCATTCAGCAGGTGGCTGCGGCGCTCAAGCTGCCCCATCTTCGTGGTCTGCACGCGCGGGTCGAGACCCTGACGACGGCCGACTTTGACGTGGTGAGCAGCCGGGCGTTTGCGTCATTGGCCGATTTCACCGCCTGGTCGGGCGCGGCGCTGCGCCCGCAAGACGGGGAGGGCGCGCCCGCCGCGGGCGTGTGGATGGCCATGAAAGGCAAACACCCCGGCGAAGAGCTGGCGGCGCTGCCAACGGCGATCGAGGTGTTTCACGTGGAACCACTGGTGGTTCCGGGGCTGGACGCGGAGCGCTGCATCGTCTGGATGCGCAAGAAAACGGGCTGAACCGCCACCCGGCTGCCAAGGCACCGGGAAACCCGGCGTAAACTCGACCTCTCGTTCAGGAGTGGCTCCCCCATGTTCGGCATCGCAGACTACGGCGCATTCGTCGCCGCCATCGTTGTTTTCCTTTTGATTCCCGGTCCCGGCAACCTGGCCTTGATCACCTCCACCGGCAAGGGCGGCGTGCGGGGCGGTCTGGCCGCCACGTTCGGCCTGATTGCTGGCGACCAGGTGCTGATGTGGATGGCCGTGGCGGGCGTGGCCGCGTTGCTCACCGCCTACCCGGCGGCCTTTTCCGCCGTGCAGTGGCTGGGGGCGGCGTACCTGGCCTGGCTGGGGCTGCGGATGCTGACGGCCAAGCCGGGCGCCCGGCCCATTCTCAACATCCGGCCGCGCCAGTTTTTCCGGCAGGCCCTGGCCATCACGCTGCTCAACCCCAAGGCCATCGTGTTCTACATGGCGTTCTTTCCGCTGTTTGTGGACCCGGCGCGCCACCAGGGGC
Source organism: Burkholderiaceae bacterium (assembly GCA_041739435.1). Classification (GTDB taxonomy): domain Bacteria; phylum Pseudomonadota; class Gammaproteobacteria; order Burkholderiales; family Burkholderiaceae_C; genus PHCI01. Next base: position 1,262 of record JBGSNW010000340.1, on the reverse strand, counting down.
TGCTCACCTTCGGCGTGATGGCCGCGACCATTGCCGCGCTGACTTTTCTCTACGGCCTGATCGTGGTGCTGCTCACCCACCACCTGGCCGAGCGCATGCGCGCCAACCCCCTGATGGCCCGTGTGCTGGAAAAAACCGCCGGCGTGTTCCTGATCGGCTTCGGCGTCAAGCTGGCCATTTCCAAATAATTCAAGATGGCCAAAATTTTCTGCGTTGCCAACCAAAAAGGTGGCGTCGGCAAAACCACCACCACCGTCAACCTCGCCGCCGGTCTGGCCAAGGTGGGGCAGCGTGTGTTGATGATCGACCTGGACCCGCAGGGCAACGCGACCATGGGCTCGGGCGTGGACAAGCGACAGCTTGCCCTCACGGTGTACGACGTGCTGCTGGAATCGGCCTCGGTCAAGGAGGCGGCCACGCGGTCTGAAAAATGTGGCTTTGACGTGCTGGGCGCCAACCGCGAACTGGCCGGCGCCGAGGTGGAGCTGGTGGCGCTGGAGCACCGCGAGCGCCGCCTCAAGACCGCGCTGGCCGAAGTGGCCCAGGACTACGACTTCGTGCTCATCGACTGCCCGCCGTCCCTGAGCATGCTCACGCTCAACGGCCTGTGCTCGGCGCACGGCGTGATCGTGCCCATGCAGTGCGAATACTTCGCGCTCGAAGGCCTGACCGATCTGGTCAACACCATCAAGCAGGTGCACGCCAACCTCAATGCCGATCTGCAGATCATCGGCCTGCTGCGCGTGATGTTCGACCCGCGCATCACGCTGCAGCAGCAGGTGAGCGACCAGCTCAAGAGCCATTTTGGCGACAAGGTGTTCAACACCGTCATCCCGCGCAATGTGCGGTTGGCCGAGGCGCCCAGCTACGGGCTGCCCGGCGTGGTGTTCGACCCGGCGGCCAAGGGCAGTCAGGCGTTTGTCGAGTTTGCCTCCGAGATGGTCGAGCGCATCCGAAAGATGTAGCGGCCCGTTTTATAAGCAAAATCGGCCTTTAGCCCCCGTCAAATGGCAATAATTTGCTATAGATTAAGTAGTTATGAGCGTCCCTGAAGTCCTCACCCTGCCGGGCTGGCAAAGCTCCGGCCCGACCCACTGGCAAAGCCTGTGGGAGCGCCAGCATGGCGACCAGCGTGTCGAACAGCACGACTGGACGCGCCCGCTGCGCGGCGACTGGATGGCACGGCTCGAAGAAGTGCTGCTCGCCCGCGAGACGCCCCAGGTGCTGGTGGCGCACAGCCTGGGCTGCATTCTGGTGGCCGC
>JBGSNW010000339.1:0-7937 GCA_041739435.1 Burkholderiaceae bacterium | reverse complement strand
TCGTCGCTGATGTACTTGAAAACGCTGGCCTTGCCAAAGGCCCAGGCAATGCCCAGCGTGAACATCAGGGCGGTGAACGCGTAGACGTTCAGGCCGATGTGGAAGGTCGTTGGCCCGTTGATCGTCAGAATTGTGAAGTCGGTTTGTGGGTAGGAAAGCAGAAACAGGCAGATCCAGCTCACCCACATGACCCACCACGTCACGCTGTGCGCGCCGTACTTGTCGGACAACACCCCGCCGAACGCACGCAACACGCCGCCAGGCAACGAGAAACACGCGGCCAACAACGCTGCGATCCGGATGTCAAGTCCGTACTCGCCCACGTAGTACTGCACCATCCAGAGCGAAAGCGCCACATAGCCGCCGAACACGATGCTGTAGTACTGGCAGTACTTGATGACCTTGGGATCCTTCAGCGCCTTGAGCTGGTCCGTGAACTTCACATGGCTGGGCACAAGGTGGTCCGGGTCGCTGTAGCTGAACAGCCAGAACAGCACCAGGGTGCCCAGCATGATGGCCGCGTACACCTTGGGGACCATCGTCCAGCCAAACGCCACCACCAGCACCGGCGCAATGAACTTGTTGACCGCCGCCCCCGAGTTGCCGGCGCCAAATACACCCATGGCCATTCCCTGCCGATTTTTCGGGAACCAGCGCGCAACGTAAGGTGTGCCCACCGAGAACGAGCCCCCCGCCAGGCCCAGCACCAGCCCGATCACCAGAAAGTGCCAGTACGCGGTGGCGTAGGCCATCAGCCAGATCGCGGGGACGGTCACGGCCAACAGAATGGCCATCACAATGCGCCCCCCGTATTTGTCGGTCCAGATGCCCAGCGGCACGCGAATCAGCGAACCGCTGAGCACCGGCATGGCCGTGAGCAGCCCGAATTCGGTGGCGTTCAGTCCGAGTGTTTTCTTGAGCGGCACGCCAATGACGGCGAACATCATCCACACCATGAAGCACACGGTGAATGCCAATGTGCTGACAATCAGCACCGACCACGCTTTCTTGAGATTTTTCAGTTCGTTGCCCATGTTTCTTTCTCCAGAGACATGGCATGACTGTCCGGTGTTCGGGCGGTTGTGAACATCCCCCATAGGAACGAATCACCATTCCAGAAGAACGACGGCGGTCTGCGCCGCCATCATCCTGAAGGACTATTCAGGGCTCAGAATGCAAAAGGTTTGATCCTGATCAACCCAAGTTGAGTCCCGCAGCGTACACAGCGGCTTGAACTCGTGAAGTCAGCTGCAGTTTGCGAAGGATGTGCTGCACATGGATTTTCACCGTGGTCTCGGCGATGTGGAGTTCCCGGGCGATCACCTTGTTGCTGTCGCCGCGGGCCACCAGCACCAGAATCTCCCGCTCGCGTGCCGAGAGCAATGCAATTCCTTCGTTTTTTTCCTTTTCAGTCGAGCCTGGCGCGGTGGCGCCAGACCTGCCCCCTCCCGCCGCAGCCACGCTTGCCCCACCCTCCTGGCGGAACGCAGTCACCAGCTTGGTCATCATCTCGGGGCTGACCACCGACTCACCAGCCATCACCTTCAAGATGTACTCGGCCAGGTGATCCAGTTCCACGGTCTTCAAAAGGTAACCGTCAGCCCCCGCCCTGAGCGCCAGCGCCAGGTCATTTTCGTTTTCACTGACGGTCAGCATCAGAACGCGAACGCCCGGCACAGTGTCCTTGAGCGTCGCAATGCCTTCCACGCCCAGCACACCGGGCAAATGGTTGTCCAGCAGGATCAGGTCGGGCGGAGAACGCTCCGCACACCGCAAGGCCTCGCCGATATCGCCCGCTTCGGCAACAACCTGGAAGCGCGCGTCCTGCGACAACAGTGCAATCAATCCGCGACGAAACAGGGTGTGATCGTCCACCACCAGCAGTCGAACGGGATTCATGGAATTCTCATTCAAGCCCGTTCTCCCTGGAATTCGCCGTCAAGCGGGACCACCGCCGCTTTGCCCGCCACGGGATGGGGGGGAAGCGTCAGCGTGACCGAAGTGCCCTCGTCCAATCTGGACGACACCTCGACCACAGCACCGATTCGGCCGGCCCGCTCGCGCATGATTTTCATGCCGACGTGCGATTGCCCGGGGTTCCGGGTCGCATCGAACCCCCGTCCGTTGTCCCGCACGACGAAGTGCCAGCGCGTGCCCTTGATCACCTCCAGCGACACACGGCTGGCGCTCGCATGTTTTCGGACATTGGACAACGCCTCCTGGACCACGTGCAACACCTGGACCTGGACATCCGCGGGCAAGGGGAGGCCCTCTCCGTTAACCGAAAATTCCGTCGGTAATCCCGTCTGGTGCTGAAACTTCTGCAGCGTCTCCTGCAGGGCCTGCTCAATATCACCGGTATTGGTGCGCGTGCGGAAATGCACCAGCAATTCCCGGACATCGCCAATGCTTTCGCGCAACCCTACATCCAGTTCATCCAGCGCCTTCTGCATTTGCTCCGACTGACCCCGTTCCACCGCCGTGCGCAGAAGTTGCAACTGGATCTTGAGGAATGCCAGCGACTGGGCAATCGAGTCGTGCAGCTCGCGCGCCAGCAGGGCGCGTTCGTCGCCCACCGCCGCTTCCCGCTCCAGTGCCGCTGCCCGCAATCCTTCCAGTGCGCTGGCCAGGTGACTGGCCAGCGCATCCAGCAACTCCGTCTCTTCAACGCTCAACTGCACCGGGAAACGAAAGAACAGGTCAAATTCACCGAGCAACCGTTGCTGAAGCCGGATGGGGACGCTGACCACCGTCTCAAAGCCTACTTTCGCGCAGTGGCGCACCGGCGCATCGTCATGGCTCAGGATGGGAATGACACGTGTTCGCGCATCCGGGTTCAGGCTGCCGCAGGCACAGGCCCCCGCCAGCAGGCTGCGTTCTTCCTCCATCATTTCCGGCGGGAAAAGGTCGGACGCCAGCATCAGGTAGCGCTGGTTCGCTTCATCGGCCCACCGGACCGCAGCGGCATCGGCTTTCATCACCGCCCTGACCCGTTGCGCAAATCCGTGCGCCAGATCGTCAATATTGCTGGCCTGACCCAGAAAGGCGCTAACCCCATACAAGGCTTCAAGCCGCGCGCGCTGGGCATCGATCCGCCGTGTTTTCGCCTCCACCTGGGCCTCCAGGTCGCCATACAGGGACTGCAGGGTCGAAGCCATGCGATTGAAACCCGCCGCCACCTGCCCGAACTCGTCCCCGGTGTCGACCTCGATCCGTGTCGAAAACTCGCCCGCCTCCACCTTGCGCAAGCCCTGGCGCAGCGACCCCAACGGGTTGATCACATACATGTAGCCGGTGTAGAGCATCACCACTGCGCCACCGATCGCCAGCGCCATCATCAAGAACTGAAACAGGTTCAGGATGGCGGTCAACCGTGACAATTGCTGTTCGATGGCCAGCACAAGGCTGTCGATGGCGTCGACAAAATTACCCGCCGCCTGGATCGATGCCAGAGACTCGGGCGTCACCTCGTCCAGCAGAGTCTGCCGGTGTTGCTCCCACAAGGCCTCGACCACTGAGAACCGCGCGTGCACCTGAACGTCCCAGGGCACGAACAAGGGGCGATTTGAATCACCCGAGCGCAGCAGCGCAAGGCTGCCATCAAACTCGCCCACCAGCCGCTGAACCTCGTCGCGCGCCACGCCGGCCTGTACCGCACTGGCCATCCGCCAGGTCTGCATGCGCATGCGCCCGGCTTCGTTGACGGCCGCGGCCCCTCCTTCAAGCTGCCAGGTCACCCACAGGGTCAGGCCAATGGAGGCGATGGCCACCACCAGCAGCGCCGTGCCGATGCGAATCAACTTGGTGGAAAGGGATGCCGTCCGGAACATCCGGCAAGGTTAACCGGTTGTGCGCCGCCGGACCAGAACCCGGCCCCCGCGCCCCAGCCGCCCTTCCTGCGACAATCCGGGCTGTATGAATCACGTTTACATCCTCAATCTTTCCTGCCCCGATCGGGTCGGCATCGTGCATGCGGTTTCGGGCTTTTTGCTGGAACGCGGCGGCAATATCGAAGAGGCCGCGCAATACAACGACCATGACACCGGCCTGTTCTTCATGCGGGTGCAGTTTGCCTGCAACCAGCACACGCAGGCCGACCTGAAAAACCAGCTGGAAACCTTCGCCGAACCCTACGGCATGCGGTGGCAACTCCACGCCGCGGCGCAACCCATGCGCACCGCGATCTTTGTCAGCAAGGAGGGGCATTGCCTGAACGACCTGCTGTTCCGCTGGAAAAGTGGCCTGCTGCCTCTGGACATCCGCGCCATCGTCAGCAATCACCGCGATTTTTACCAGCTTGCCGCCAGTTACAACGTGCCGTTTCACCATGTCCCGGTGAGCGCCGCCACCAAGGCACAGGCCGAAGCCCGGCAATATGAAATCATCCAGAGCGAAGACGCCGAACTGGTGGTGTTGGCGCGCTACATGCAGATTCTGAGCAACGACCTGTGCCACAAGCTCTCGGGCAAGGCCATCAATATTCACCACAGCTTTCTGCCCAGCTTCAAAGGGGCCAAGCCCTATTACCAGGCGCATGACCGTGGCGTGAAGCTCATTGGCGCGACCGCCCACTACGTCACCGCCGACCTCGACGAAGGCCCGATCATCGAACAGGACGTGGCGCGCGTGGATCACAGCAAGACGGTCGAAGACCTGACCGCCATGGGCCGCGACACCGAAAGCCAGGTGCTGGCCCGCGCCGTCCAATGGCACAGCGAACACCGCGTGCTGCTCAACGGCCACAAAACGGTGATTTTCAAATAACCATGGCCATCCGCATCCCGCCGATCCAGTGTCTGCTGACCTTCGAGGCGCTGGCACGGCTGCGCAGCGTGACGCAGACGGCGGACGAACTCAACGTCACACCCAGCGCCGTCAGCCACCGCGTCAAGCAGCTGGAACAGATCCTGGGAACCAAGCTGTTCGGACGGGCGGATTTTTCATTGACCACCGAGGGCAGCGAATACCTGGCCCATGTGCGCGAAGGGCTCACTGTCCTGCAGCGCTTTCCGGGTGGTGCGACCACCCCGGGCAAACGCAAGCTCAAACTGGCCGTCACCCCCACCTTTGCGCGCTCCATCCTCATGCCGCGGCTGCGCCAGTTCACCGAGGCCTACCCGGAGATCGACCTGACCCTGCAGGTGTCCATCCCCCTGCTGGACGTGGTGGCGGAAGACGCCGACCTGACGGTGCGCTTCGGCACTGGCCGTTACGCCGACGTGGAGCATTTTTGCCTGCTCAAGGACGAGGTCACGCCGCTGGCCTCGCCGGCCTACATCCGGGAAAACGGTCCGTTCGAAACGACCGAGGACCTGCAACGGGCGGCCCTGTTGCGCAGCCCGCTGGAACCCTGGCGCACCTGGTTTGCCGCCCACGAACTGGACTGGCCCGAGCCGCTGGACGGCTCCACTTTCAACGACATCGGCCTCATGTGCGACGCCGCGGCGCAGGGCCTGGGGGTGGCGCTGGTCCGCCTGAAACTGGGCGCGCCCTGGATCGAAGACGGCTCGCTCGAACGCCTGGCCGAGCGCAGCGTGCCCTCGCCCCACGCGCACTACCTGTGCTGGCAGGCCGGCGCCATGGAACGCTGGGAATGCGCCGCTTTTTCAGAGTGGCTGAAAAAGAGCGTGGCCTGACCCCGTGGCTGCCGCGCGTCGGCAATTCACACTCGGCTGCAAGTTTCTTCAAGCGCACGGACACGGTTTTGCCGTAGAGTTGGCCGCTGGTGCTGCACCGTCGCCGCACCGGGAGGCAACGCCATGAACGCACCCGTCACACCTGACCAGCAAGACCTGATCACCCGCGCCGAGCGCCAGTCGATGGTCGTTCGTGCCCTGTCGATGCACCTGCCGGCGCACACGCTGCTCTGGACACCCGAGGACACCGTGCCCTACGAATGTGATGGCCTGACCGCCTACCGCGAACGCCCCCTGGTGGTGGCACTGCCCGAAACTTACGACCAGGTTCAGGCCGTTCTCAAGACCTGCCACAAGCTCGATGTGCCGGTCGTGGCGCGGGGTGCCGGTACCGGCCTGTCGGGCGGCGCCATGCCCAACCGCATGGGTGTCACGCTCTCGCTCGCCAAATTCAACCGCATCCTGAAACTGGACCCGCTGAGCCGCACCGCCGTTGTCCAGGGGGGCGTGCGCAACCTCGCCATCAGCGAGGCCGCGGCGCCCCTTGGCCTGTACTACGCACCCGACCCGTCCAGCCAGATCGCCTGCACCATCGGCGGCAATGTGGCCGAAAACTCGGGCGGTGTGCACTGCCTGAAATACGGCCTGACCCTGCACAACGTGCTCAAGGTCAGGGGCTTCACCGTCGAAGGCGAGCCGGTGGAATTCGGCAGCGACGCGCTGGACGCCGCCGGATACGACCTGCTGGCGATGGTGGTGGGCAGCGAAGGCATGCTGGCCATCACCACCGAAGTGACCGTCAAGCTCATCCCCAGGCCGCAACTGGCACGCTGCATCATGGCCAGCTTTGACGACATCCGAAAGGCTGGCGACGCCGTGGCCGCCGTGATTGCCGAGGGCATCATCCCGGCCGGTCTCGAAATGATGGACAAGCCCATGACCGCCGCCGTCGAAGACTATGTGCATGCGGGTTACGACCTCACGGCGGAGGCCATCCTGCTGTGCGAGGCCGACGGCACCCCCGAGGAAGTCGAAGAGGAAATTGGCCGCATGGTTTCGGTCCTGCAGAGGGCGGGCGCCACGGCCATTGCCGTCAGCCAGAATGAGGCCGAACGCCTGCGGTTCTGGAGCGGTCGCAAGAACGCCTTTCCGGCTTCAGGTCGCATCAGCCCCGACTACATGTGCATGGACTCGACCATCCCGCGCAACCGGCTGGCCGACATCCTGCTGGCGATCCAGCAGATGGAAAAAAAATACCAGCTCCGCTGCGCCAACGTGTTCCACGCTGGCGACGGCAACCTGCACCCGCTGATCCTGTTCGACGCCAACGACCCCGACCAGCTGCACCGCTGCGAGCTGTTCGGCGCCGAGATTCTGGAAACCAGTGTGGCCATGGGCGGCACCGTGACCGGCGAGCACGGCGTGGGCGTGGAAAAGCTCAACAGCATGTGCGTGCAGTTCAGCGCTGAAGAAAACGAACAGATGTTTGGCGTCAAGCGTGCCTTTGACGCCAAGGGGCTGCTCAATCCCGGCAAGGTCATTCCCACCCTGCATCGCTGCGCCGAGTACGGCAAGATGCTGGTGCGCGGCGGCAAGATTTCGCACCCTGACCTCCCGCGGTTCTGACGCCGCCAGCTGCTCATGCGCGCACTGCACGGACTCACCTGGCTGCTGGCCCTGCAGTCGCTGGGCGAAGTGGTGTCGCGCCTGCTCCAGCTCCCTCTTCCAGGCCCGGTGGTGGGCATGGTGCTTTTGCTGCCGGCACTGCACTGGCCCGTGGTACGAACCCCCGTGGCCGCCTGCGCCGATTTCCTGCTCTCGCACCTGTCGCTGCTGTTCGTGCCGGTCGGCGTGGGGGTCATGACACACCTTGGGCTGGTCAGCGCGTACGGCGTTCGCATGCTGCTCGTTGTGGTGCTTTCCACCTGGATCGGCATGGCCGTCACCGCACTGGTGCTGCGGGCGCTGGCGACAAGGGAGCCGGATGCCGAAGTTCGTTGAACTCTGGGTTTACCTTTCCACCACGCCGCTGTTTGGCCCGACGGCGACTCTGGTGGTTTATGGGCTGGCCCAGGCACTTTACGCCCGCCTGCACCAGGCGCCGTGGGCCAACCCGGTGCTCTGGAGCGTGGTGACGCTGGCCGCCGGCTTGCTGCTCACCGGGGTGCCTTACCCCACGTATTTTTCAGGCGCGCAGTTCATCCATTTTCTGCTGGGGCCGGCCGTGGTGGCGCTGGCCTGGCCACTGTGGCAGCGTCGGGCCGAACTGCAAAAGCGCTGGGGCCGCCTGCTGGTGGCCGC
>JBGSNW010000334.1:0-2336 GCA_041739435.1 Burkholderiaceae bacterium | reverse complement strand
CCGGCCACCAGGGTGCGCAGCTGCGCGCCGATCTGCCCGGTGGTCAGGCCCAGGTCGCTGGCCGCGTCGCGCCGGATCTCCACGCCATAGGTGGGCTTGTCGTCGCGCACGCTGGAATCGAGGTCCACCAGGCCGGGGATGGGTCGGATTTTCTCCATCACCAGGCGCGTCAGGCGCTCCAGCTCGTTCAGGTCGCTGCCCTGCAGCGAAAACTCCACCTGCTTGTTGCCGCCCACGCTGTCGAGCAGGCCGACATGCGTGACCGTGATGCCCGGCACCTGCTGCAACCGGTCGCGCAGCGCCATGGCCATGGTGTCCACGTTGCGCGTGCGGGCCTTGCGGTCCACCAGCCGGACATACAGCGCCACCGAATTCTTGCCCTGCGCGTTGCCGGTGTTGAGGGTGGCCAGCGTGTAGCGCACCTCGGGAAACTCGCGCACGATGTTTTCCACCTGCCGGGCCTTGGCCTCGGTGGCTTCCAGCGAGGTGCCCACGGGCGTGTAGAAGTTGAGCGTGGTTTCGGAGAAATCGGCCTTGGGCACGAACTCGGTGCCCAGCAGCGGCACCATGAAAATGCTGGTCACAAAAACCGCCACCGCCATCCCCACCGTGACCAGCCGGTGCCCCAGCGACCAGCGCAGGATCACCTGGTAGAGATCGATCAGGGCTTCGGTGGCGCGCTCGAACAGGCCCGTCACGCGGCCGATGGTGCGGTCATAGAACGTCACGGGGGCGGTGCGGCGACCGTGGTGGTCGATGCTCGGGTCGTGCCAGATGGACGACAGCATCGGGTCCAGCGTGAAGCTCACGAACATCGAGATCAGCACCGCCGCCACGATGGTGATGCCGAATTCGTGGAAAAACTTGCCGATGATGCCACCCATGAAGCCGATGGGCATGAACACCGCCACGATGGAGAACGTGGTGGCCAGCACGGCCAGCCCGATTTCTTCGGTGCCTTCGAGCGCCGCCTGGTAGGGCGTTTTGCCCATCTGCACGTGCCGCACGATGTTCTCGCGCACCACGATGGCGTCGTCGATCAGCAGGCCCACGCTGAGCGAAAGCGCCATCAGCGTGATCATGTTGATGGTGAAGCCGAACATGTTCATCAGCAGGAAGGTGCCGATCAGCGCGATCGGCAGCGTCAAGCCGGTGATCACCGTCGAACGCCACGAGTTCAGGAACAGGAAGACGATCAGGATGGTCAGCAGCGCGCCTTCAATCAGGGTTCGGCGCACGTTGTCCACGGCCACGCGAATCGGCCGGGCGGCGTCGGCAATGGGTTCGAGCCGCACGCCCGGGGGCAGTTCGGCCTTCATGGTGTCGATGGTCTTGACCAGGCCGTCGATCACCTCGATGGTGTTCTCGTCCTGCGACTTCTGCACCGACAACAGCAGTGTGCGCGCGCCGTTGTAGAGCGCCAGCGTGTCGATTTCCTGGGCGCCGTCGGACACCGAAGCCACCTGATCGAGCCGGATGGCCGTGCCGCTGCGCCGCGCCACGATGATGCGGCCAAAGTCTTCGGGGCGCTGCATGCGTGCGTCGATCTGCACCACGCGTTCGGTGGCCAGCGAGCGGATCGCGCCCACCGGCAAGTCCTGGTTTTCACTGCGCACGGCGTTGACCACCTGGTCGGCCGACACGCCCAGCGCCTCCATGGCCTGGGGCTTGAGGTAGAGGTTGATCTCGCGCTTGGTGCCGCCCACCAGCGTGACCGAACCCACGCCGCGCACGTTTTCCAGCCGCTTCTTGAGCACCTGGTCGGCCCAGTTGGTCAGCTCCACAGCCGTCATTGCCTTGCCGCCGCGCGTGGGGGCATCGCCCGGCAACACCGCAAGCGACCAGATCGAGCGGCTGGCCGGGTCGAAGCGCAGCACGCGCGGCTCCTTGACTTCGTCACGGAACAGCGGGCGGATGGTGCCCACTTTTTCGCGCACGTCGTCGGCGGCCTTGCGCCCGTCGATGTGCAACTGGAACTCGATCACCACGACCGACTGGCCCTCAAAGCTGCGCGAGGTCAGCGCGTTGATGCCCGCCACCGAGTTGACGCCTTCTTCGATCTTTTTGGTGACTTCGCTCTCGACGATCTCGGGCGAGGCGCCCGGGTATTCGGCGGTGATCACCACCACGGGAAAATCGACGTTGGGAAACTGGTCAACCTTGAGCCGCTGGTAAGAGAACAGGCCGAGCACGACGATGGCGAGCATCACCATCGTGGCGAACACGGGGTTTTTGAGACTGACGCGGGTGAACCACATGTCAAGGGGCGCTGCGTGCGCTGGCGGCGGTGGCGGGAGTCGGCGCGGTGAGCGCCGCCTGGGTGAAGCGCACGGCGG
>JBGSNW010000540.1:0-2838 GCA_041739435.1 Burkholderiaceae bacterium | reverse complement strand
CACTCGCTGCCTCGGCCGACGCGGCGGCGGGCCCGCCCCCTGCAGGTGCCGGGTCGATGGGCGCTGTCGGTGAAATCTCGGTCATCGTCCAGCGTACCGGATTGGGAGGTGGCACATTGCGCGTGTGGACGTTGCGCCGCGTCAAGCGCCCGGGCATGGTCCGCGCGCGGGTATGCTTGCGCCATGTCCCCACCGCCCCGCACCGCCCAAGGAAAACCGGATGCTCCAAAGAATTGTCGCCGTCACCATGCTGGTTTCGTGCATCCCGATGCAAGCGTGAGCCGGCATGCGCATCAACCTGAATTTTTGCTGCATGGTGGCGCGCCTGAAGCGTTGCAACGCCCAGGCCGAAGGCGGCGGGAAATGAGCCGGTGCTGAATCACCGCCCGCTCCGGCTTGCGGTGGCCGTGGCTTGGCTGGCGCTGCTGCAAGCCTGCATCTATGTGCCCCGCACCACCCAGGTGTTTGACCCGGAATGCCAGATCGTCGCCAATCACATGGTGCTGGAGGAGGTGCAGGTGGCCGCCATTCAGGGCTGTTCCAACCAGGGCTGCGTGGCGCTGGTGGTGGGCGCGGGGGTGGTGTCGGCGGCCTCGGCCATCATTTCGGGCACCATCGTCGTCACCGGCAACATTGCCTACTGGTTCGAGCGCAAGGCGTACTGCCGCAGGCTGCCGTAGCGCCTGGTTTCGCGAACCCTCAAGACACGGGTCGTCTGCGATGACTCTCTAGCACCTGCGCGTGCCCTATGCCCGATGACTTGGATCACCAGGATTTGGGCGGCGTGCCTGCATGCGTGAAACGCTATTTTCTTGATAGCTGGTAATGCAATAAGCATGGGGACGAAAGATCAAAATAGCTCGCGGATTCAAGTCCCAGATGCACCATTGCTCCGTCGAGTGCGGCACAATGAATCTTCAAAGCGAATCAATTTGGAGCGTGACATGAACAGAATCACTCTGGAACCCGGCAAACGCGGCGGCAGGCCGTGCATCCGTGGGCTGCGCATCACGGTGTATGACGTTCTGTCCATGTTGTCGAGCGGCATGAGCCAGCAGGAAATTCAAGAAGATTTTCCAGAGTTGACAGCAGAAGACATTCTTGCCGTGCTGGCGTATGCAGCTGACCGGGAGCATCAGGTTGTCTTGCTGAGAGCGCAATGAAACTCCTGCTTGACGAAAATCTGTCGCGGCGCCTGGTTCCGTTTTTGCGGCACGACTACCCGGACAGCAGTCATGTGGTACTGCTTGGCATGGAGTCCGCGTCAGATCAGGAGGTGTGGCAAAAGGCCAAAGATGACGGCTATGTGATCGTCACTCGTGACGCGGACTTTCAGGAGTTGTCACTGGTCTGGGGCCAGCCGCCGAAAGTCATCCGTCTAAAAACCTTGAATCAGTCCCGGGTAGCCACGCTCAAGGTGTTACTGGAGAACCGGGAGGTCATCTCCGAATCGCTCCTGGACCGCGATCTTGGATCGGTAGAAATCGTTCCGGCCTGACGCTTTGCCTTTTGCACAAAGAGGCATCCCTCCGATGCCAATGGCGGGCCCTGCAGCACGGCCGGGCGGCACACTTGATATCTTGCGTCACCCGATGTGGCTTTAACTGTTCAGCTGCGCCCACAGCTTGTCCAGCCGCTTCACGCTCACCGGCTGGGGCGTGCGCAGCTCTTGCGCGAAGAAGCTCACGCGCAGTTCTTCCAGCAGCCAGCGGAATTCCGCCATGCGGTCGTCCACCGCGCCCTTGCGTTCGGCCACCAGGCGCCAGTAGCGCTGCTCTTGCGGGCGCAGCTCGGTCAGGCGGGTGGCGTCGCGGGCGGGGTCGGCGCGCCATTTGTCGAGCCGCAGCGTGATGGCCTTGAGGTAGCGCGGCAGGTGCTGCAGCTGGGTCCACGGCGTGGCGGTCAGAAAACGCCTGGGCATGAGGCGCTGGAGTTGCTGGGTGCAATCGGCGGTGGCGTCGGTGGCGTTTTTGGTGTCCTTGATCTTGCGCAGTGCAGTGGCGTATTCGGCCAGCACGGTGGCGCCCAGGCGGGCGACTTCGTTGGCAATCAGCGTGAGGCGGCCACGGCCCTCGTCTACCCGGCGCTGGAAGGCGGCCAAGTCGGTGGGCAGCGGCGCCAGCAGGAAGGCGCGGTCCAGCGCCACGTCGATGATCTGGCCGCGGAGTTCGTCCACCGAGCCCAGCGGCATGAACGCCACCGCCATCTTCTGCAAATCGGGCAGGTTTTTTTCCAGGTACTTGAGGGCATCGCGGATCTGCAGCGCAAACAGACGGCGCAGGCCGGCCCGGTGCTGGGTGGCGGCCACGTCTGGCTCGTCGAACACCTCGATGGCCACGCCATCGCCCTGGTCCACCAGCGCCGGAAACCCGATGAGCGTCTGCCCGCCCTGCCCGCCGGGCTTGGCGATTTCCATCAGTTCGGGAAGCTCGCCGAAAGTCCAGGTGGTGTACTTCTCACCGGCCTTCACCACCGTATTAACTTCTGTTTTGGTAGCAAACTTTGACCTATCTACGGGGGGTAAAGGCAGTTTTTGTTCAGAATCCTGAGATTCTGCGGTTTCTGCGGTTTGTGCAGCGCCAGGCGCCTTGCGCAGGCCTGCCAGCGCCTGAAAGGCCCCACGCGCCTGCGCCCCCAGCTCGGCCTTGAGCGCGCCCAGGTTGCGGCCGGTGCCCAGCTGGCGGCCATGCTCGTCGGTCACGCGGAAGTTCATGAACAGGTGCGCGGGCAGCATGTCGAGCTTGAAGTCGGCGCGCTTCACATCGAGGCTGGTGGCGTCGCGCACCTGCCTGAGCAGCGCGTCGGTCAGGCTGCCCGCGCCAAACGCCTCGGGTGTGC
>JBGSNW010000320.1:0-1694 GCA_041739435.1 Burkholderiaceae bacterium | reverse complement strand
GCGTGCAAGGCGCCGTGCAGCGCGAGGGCACCGCGCCGCTGTACCTGGACATCACCCTGCCACCCGGCGCACGCTTCAGCCAGCCACTGCCTGCCAGTCACAACGCGTTTGTGGTGGTGTACCGCGAATCGGTCGAGATCGACGGCACCACCGTGGCACGCGCCAGGATGGCGATCCTGCGCAACGACGCCAACAGCGACGGGGTCACCCTCGTCGCGCCCGCCACGCTGGCCCAACCAGCGCGCGTGCTGCTGATCGCCGGGCAGCCGCTGCGCGAACCCATCGCGCAATATGGCCCGTTCGTGATGAACACGCGCGAGCAACTCGTGCAGGCCGTGGAGGACTTCCAGAACGGCCGGCTGGTGTGAGGTGTGTGCCCCCACGCTTGTCACTTCGTGTACTGCGCTGCCCCCCAGGGGGGCTGGCCTTGCCCGGCATCAATCCTATTTCAGTAGCAAACTATCGCCATAGTACGGGGGCAAAAGGCTTATTTAATTAATATTGCCGCCCACCCCGAAGGAATCTCCCCCAACCGCCGCAGTCGTAAAACTTTACAAAGCATCACCCCTGCGCAATGGTGGCGAAACACGCTGCGGTCAGACTTGTCCTCAACCTGATACCAAGAGTGCGTCTCAGGCTTGATCCACGAAGGGAACTGCCATGACATCGTTTCGCAAACACCTCCTGACCGCCGGCCTGCTGGCCTCCATCGGTTTTGCCGCCATTGCACAAGGCACAGGCGGTAGCGCCACGCCGCCCGCCGACGCCCCGCGCGCGCACGCACGCATGGGCCATCACGACCCGGCCAAGATGCAGCAGCACATGGCCAAGCGGCAGGCGGCATTGAAGGAAAAACTCCAGATCACCCCGGCACAGGAAGCCGCCTGGAGCACGTTCACCGCCGCCCTGACGCCCCCGGCCATGGGCCAGCGCCCGGACCGTGCCGAGTTTGAAAAACTCACCACGCCGCAGCGCATCGACAAAATGCGTGAATTGCGCACCCAGCACATGGCCGCCATGGACCAGCGCGCCGAAGCCACCAAGGTGTTCTATGCGCAGCTCACGCCCGAACAGCAGAAGGTGTTTGATGCGCAAACCCTGCGCCAGGGCCGCCACATGGGTGGCGCAATGCACGGCGGCATGGGCGGGCATGGCCACGGGCCGCGCAGCTGAGTCGCCTGACCTCAGTCCAGCCCAGCCAGCGGCCAGCTCTCAAAGCTGGCCGTTTTCAATGAGGCGCTGCAAATCTTCGGCCCCGCCAATCAACTGGCGCTTGACGAACACCATGGGGAACGTGGGCCAGCCCGTCCACATCTTGAGGGCATTGCGCGCGCGCCAGGCGTTGAAGTAGTTGCCATACGCCAGATAGTGATAGGGCACGCCGGCCGCATCCAGCGCACGCCGGGCCTTGCGCACAAACGGGTTCATGCCCATGCCCACCACCACCACCGCGTGCGCCGCCACCGCGCCCTGCACCTCGCTCACGATGGCCTGGCCGTGCTGGGCGAGGCGGTCCCGGATCGCGGGGTGAATGTCGGTGTCCATCAGTATCGGGCGTGGCATGTAACCCTCCCTGGTCAAACAATATATCGCTGTGCAGCTCAGCCAAACGGCCGCACGCCCATCAAGGGTGCATGCAGCCACAGCGCCAGCGCCACCCAGGCCGCCGCGCCCACACCCACGGCGGTGGCCGT
>JBGSNW010000317.1:0-3697 GCA_041739435.1 Burkholderiaceae bacterium | reverse complement strand
CCTGCGCCACCAAGGAGCGCTGCGCCGCATTGCGCGCCGTCTGTGCCAGCGCGGCCCACAGCACGATCGGGATCCAGGCGTAGGCGATGAAGGGCGTGGCGGAGGAGGGCATCGGCCCATTATCCCGACGCGGGTGCCCGGTGTTGGACAATACCGCCCATGACTGAAGCCACCCCCCGACCCGACCTGCCCGACCGCCTGAGCGCCGACCCGCGCAGCCCGCACCACCTGGCCGCCGTGTTCGAGCACGACATCGGCATCCGTTTCAATGGCAAGGACCGCTCTGACGTGGAGGAATACTGCCTCAGCGAAGGCTGGGTCAAGGTGCCCGCCGGCAAGACGCTGGACCGCAAGGGCAAGCCGCTGCTGCTCACGCTCAAGGGCAAGGTGGAGGCGTTCTACCGGTAGGGCGGGCGGGGCGTCAGCCCAGTGGTGCAGGCTGTGTCACCACTTCGTGCCCGCTGGCCGCACCGGGCTCGCGTACCGCGGCCAGGGCCTGGCGTTCGGCGTCGTTGAGCACGTCCATGGCCTTGGCGCCCCGACCGTCGAGTGTGATCACGCCCAGCCCCAGACTGGGCAGAAAAACATGGTGCCGGTGTTTTTCGCCCACCACCGGCAGTGGCTGGCCTACCTGCGACTGCAGGCGCGCCACGGTCTCGTCCACCGGTGCCTGGAACTTGTCGGCCCAGATCACCACCACAAAACAGCGCGGGTGGTACAGCCCCACCACGCAGCGAAAGCCCGCTGCCCGGCGAATGCGCGCGGCCAGGGCCACCAGAATCTGGTGTTCCACCCCGGGCCCGGCGGCTTCGGTCAGTTCATAGAGATTGCTCAGGTACAGGCAAACCACGGTGCAGGGCACGTTCATGTTGGCGGTGCGCCAGAACGCCTGCTCCACGTTGGCCAGCAAGGCGGTACCGGTGGGCAGGGCAGTGGCCGGATCGGCACCCGCATCCAGTCGCGAAAGGCGGGCCAGCAGGCGGTTTTGCCGGTTGCGCAAAAGGCCCAGCATGGACGCAACCAAAAAGAACGCCACCGTCAGCACGGCCGTGAACAGCTTCCACCCCAGGCCCATGTCCCCCAGACCCAGGGCGTTGGCGTAATGGCCCCCTGTCAGTGTGCCCAGGCACACCATGGCCAATGCCATCCAGCGCGCGAGGGGGTCGCCCAGTCGCGCCGCCCGTACCACCGCCACCAGTCCCAGCAGAACCGGAACAAGGTTGACGATGGCCGCCGCGCCCAGCAGCACGCGAAAATTTTCGGGGGTGATCCACAATGCCGTCAGACCCAGGCCCAGTGCAATGATCACCAGCACCACGCCGCCCACCAGCGTCACGCGGTGCACCAGCGAGTCCTCGCGCACGCCGCCCAGCCACGTGCCGATGAAATACAGGCCCATCGCGCCCGCCAGCGGCCCGAGACCGGCCTTGAGCACCATCACCAGCCGCACCGGCAGCACAGGCCAGAATGCCTCGGGCAGGCCCGTCATCACCACGGCGCTGGTGCCGGTGATCAGCACAAACAGGAGGTTGCGCGCCGAACCCTTGGTGCGATTGCCCACCACGTCGGCCAGCGCCAGGCCGACCAGCGTCAGCAACCCGCCCACCATGGCCGACCAGATCGCGACTTCAGAAACAGGCATGCGCAGATTATGGTGGGAGGGTTTGGCAGGGCCGTTGTTTTTATGGCACGCAAGCCGTCATCCATCCACCTCGGCCTCTACCAGCAGCGCCAGCAGCTGCAGCGACTGCTGCCAGCCCAGGTAGCAGGCCTCGACCGGGATCATGGGCGGGATGCCCTGCTGCACGGCCGTCAGATCGGTGCCAACCGATACCGCCTTGAGCGTGACGGTGGTGATCATCGTGCCCGGCAGATTGGGGTCGTCAAAGCGGTCGTCGTTGACGATGCGCTCGTTGGGCACCAGTTCCAGGTACTGGCCACCGAAAGCGTGCGTCTGGCCATTGCCCAGGTTGGTGAACTGCATGCGGTAGCGGCCGCCCGCACGCGCGTCCATCTCCAGCACGCGGCCGGTGAAGCCGTGCGGCGGCAGCCACTTGGCCATGGCGTCGGGGTCTAGAAAGGCGCGGTAGATGCGTTCGGGCGGAGCGCGCAGGACGCGATGCAGGTTGACGGTGCCGGTGGGCATGGGGGTCTCCTTCAAAGGGTGTTCGGATGCGCGATGATGGCGCGGAAAACCCGCGCCTGTCCATCCGGGCGCGGCAGGCGCGTGGTGCGGACAGGCGGGTTCGGAGCGGCGGGCCATGTCGATGTGTTTGATCGCCCTGGCGATGTGGCGCACATGGGTTCGTCAATGCCCAAGGCGTCCGGGGGCGAAAGGCTGCCGGTACCGGATTGATGCATCATGCATATCAGGGAAACAACCAGAAACACCATGGCCACGCTGATACCCGCCCTTGGCAGCTGCCTCTCGCGCATGACCAGCGGCGAAAAGCGGCTGGCCGAACGCCTGGAGCAAAAACTCGACGGCGACTACCTGCTCTGGTATGACGTGCCCGTCGGCCCCAAACAATCGCACCCCGACTTCGTGATCCTGCACCCGCGCCGCGGCTTGCTGATCCTGGAAACCAAGGACTGGAAGCTGGAGACCGTGCAGCGCGCCACACGGCAGATGTGGGAGATCGCGCCCGACGGGCAAACCAGGGTGGTGATCAACCCGCTGGCGCAGGCGCGGCATTGCGCCATCCAGGTGGTCAACGCGCTGGAGCGCGATGCACAGCTGGTGCAGCCTGGCGGCGCCCACCAGGGCAAACTCGCCTTCCCCTGGGGGCATGGCGTGGTGTTCACGCGCATCACGCGCCGGCAGTTCGAGATGGCCGGCCTGGGCGAGGCCATCGAGCCGCATTACGTCATCTGTTCCGACGAGATGACCGAGACCGCCGACGCCGAGCAGTTTCAGCAGCGCCTGTGGGCCATGTTCCCGCACGCGTTTGGCAGCGTCATGTCGCTGCCGCAGCTCGACCGCGTGCGCTGGATCATGTTCCCCGAGGTGCGTGTGCCCTTGCAGGGCGCCCTGTTTGGCGCCGCTGACGAACAGGCCGAAATGCCCAGCATCATGCGCGTGATGGACATCCAGCAGGAGCAACTTGCAAGAAGCCTGGGCGACGGGCACCGCGTCATCCACGGCGTGGCCGGCTCGGGCAAGACCATGCTGCTGGCCTACCGCGCCGAGCACCTGGCGAAAGCGCAGACGGCGGCGAGCAAACCCATTCTCATGCTTTGCTACAACGAGCCGCTGGCCAAGCAGCTCGCCCGCGTGATGGCCGGCAAAGGCATTGCCGACCGCGTGCACGCGGTGCACTTTCACAAATGGTGCCGCGACCAGCTCGTCGCCTTCGGCCAGACCCTGCCCGACAACCAACTGCCCGTGGGCGTGAAGATGGCCGACATGGTCCAGCGCGTCATCAACGGTGTCGACCGAAAGCAGATCCCCAGCGGGCAATACCAGGCCGTGCTCATCGACGAAGGCCACGACTTCGCGCCCGAATGGCTCAAGCTCGCCACGCAGATGGTGGACCCCGCCACCCACAGCCTGCTGGTGCTGTACGACGACGCGCAGAGCATCTACGAGCGCAGCCGCAGCAAGCAGTTCAGCTTCAAGAGCGTGGGCATCCAGGCGCAGGGGCGCACCACCATCCTCAAGATCAACTACCGCAACACGCGGCAGATCCTGCAAACC
>JBGSNW010000314.1:0-2119 GCA_041739435.1 Burkholderiaceae bacterium | reverse complement strand
GAAAAAGAGCGGTTTTCGCGCCGACCAGGTGCAAACCTTTTATCCCAGCCCGATGGCAACCGCCACCGCGATGTACCACACCGGTCGCAACCCACTGCGCAAGATCACCCGCGATAGCGAGTCGGTCGACATCGTCCGCGGTGAAAAGCGCCGCCGCCTGCACAAGGCGTTTTTGCGCTACCACGACCCCAACAACTGGCCGTTGCTGCGCGAAGCCCTCAAAACAATGGGCCGCGCCGACCTGATCGGCAACGGCAAGCACCACCTGGTGCCGACTTTCCAGCCCACCACCGACGGCAGCTACCAGAGTGCGCGGCGCAAGAACTCGACCAGCACGGGCACGAAGACCTCGCCGGTCACCAGGGGCCGCATCCTCACGCAGCACACCGGGCTGCCGCCGCGGAAGACAAAGTAGCCGAAGCCGGGCTCAGTCCTTCGGGATCTTGCGCGGCTGGCCCTGCATGTCGATGGCCACGTAGGTGAGGTTGGCCTCGGTCACCTTGACCACCTGCAGGTTGGCCGGGTTGCGCTCGGCGTAGACCTCCACGTGCACCGTGATCGAGGTCGTGCCGATGCGCTCGATCTTCGCGTAGAAGCTCAGCAGGTCGCCCACCGACACCGCCTGCTTGAAGACGAACTGGTTCACCGCGACGGTGGCGATGCGGCCCTTGGCGATGCGTGCCGGCAGCACGGCGCCGGCCAGGTCGACCTGGGCCATGACCCAGCCGCCGAAGATGTCGCCGTTGGCGTTGCAGTCGGCCGGCATCGGGATGACCTTGAGCACCAGTTCCTTGTCGGTGGGCAGGGCGACGCTGGCGGGGGCCGGGTTCGGGGTAGTGGCGGGGCTTGATTCGGTGGACATGGGCACAATCTCGAAGGTTCAACCATTGTGATTGTCCCCCATGCGCGCCCACGGCGAAGCCGGTTCTTCTTCTCTTGCTGCCCACCCTCCGCTGCCCGGCGCAGCCGATGCGCCTGCGCCGGTGCGCCCGCCCGGCTCCGACTGGGCCACCCTGCGCCGGCTGTTTCCCTACTTGTGGCGCTACAAATGGCGGGCACTGGCGGCGCTGGGTTTCATGCTGGGGGCCAAGCTGGCCAACGTGGGCGTGCCGCTGCTGCTGAAAAACCTGGTGGATTCGCTGTCGTTCAAGCCGGGCGACCCGGCCACGGTGCTGGTGGTGCCGATGGCGCTGCTCGTGGCCTACGGTCTGCTGCGGCTGTCGACCACGCTGTTCACCGAACTGCGCGAGCTGGTGTTCTCCAAGGCCACGCAGGGCGCGGCGCGCAGCATCGCGCTGGAGACCTTCGAACACCTGCACGCGCTGAGCCTGCGTTTTCACCTGGAGCGCCAGACCGGCGGCATGACGCGCGACATCGAGCGCGGGGTGCGTGGCATCGAGTCGCTGATCTCGTTCTCGCTCTACAGCATCGTGCCCACGCTGATCGAGGTCACGCTGGTGCTGAGCATTCTGGCGGTCAAGTTCGACATCTGGTTTGCCTGGATCACCATCGCCGCGCTGGGGGTGTACATCGCCTTCACCGTGGGCGTGACCGAATGGCGCACGCAGTTCCGCAAGCAGGCCAATGCGTTCGATTCGGCGGCGCACACCAAGGCGGTGGATTCGCTGCTCAACTACGAAACCGTCAAATACTTCAACAACGAGGGCTTCGAGGCCCGCCGCTACGACGAAAGCCTGGCGCAGTTGCGCCGCGCCCGCCTCAAGAGCCAGACCACGCTGTCCGTGCTCAACACCGGGCAGCAGCTGGTGATTGCCGTGGGGCTGGTGGCCATGCTCTGGCGCGCCACGCAGGGCGTGGTCGATGGCCGCATGACGCTGGGCGACCTGGTCATGGTCAACGCCTTCATGATCCAGCTCTACATTCCGCTCAATTTTCTGGGCGTGATCTACCGCGAGATCAAGCAGAACCTGACCGATCTTGAAAAAATGTTCGCGCTCATGGAGCGCGAGCGCGAGATCGCCGACCCGCCCGGCGCGCCTGCACTGAAGGTCAGCCAGGGCGTGGTGCGGTTTGAACACGTGAACTTCGCCTACGACGCCAGCCGCCCCATCCTGCACGACCTGAGCTTCGAGATTCCGGCCGGCAAGACGGTGGCCGT
>JBGSNW010000310.1:0-4320 GCA_041739435.1 Burkholderiaceae bacterium | reverse complement strand
CTCGATGCCCAACAGACTGGCGCCCACGCCCGCGAACGCCTGTCGGCGCTGGAGGACGACGCCCACGCCGCACTGCAAAAGGCCCAGCGCGCCCAGGAACTGCGCGTGTTTCTCTACCGCCTGGCCCTCACGCTGCCCCTGCTGGCCGCCGCCGGCTGGCTGTTTGCCAAACAGCGCAAGGGCACCTACTGGCCCTTTGTCTGGGGCTTCATCTACTTTGCGTTGTTTGCCTTCTTCGTCGAATTGGTGCCTTATTTGCCGAGTTATGGCGGTTACGTGCGTTATGTGGTGGGCATCGTGCTCACGGTGCTGGTGGGGCGCTACGCCATTCTGGCGCTCAACCGCTACCTGGAGCGGCAAAAACTGGCCGAACAACTGCCCGACGCCCAGCGCCGCGAAGAACTCAGCTACGACGTGGCGCTGGCCCGCCTGGCCAAGGGCGTGTGCCCGGGCTGCGAGCGGGTGGTCGACCTCAAAGACCCCAAAAACGACTTCTGCCCCCACTGCGGCATCGGCCTGCACGACCACTGCGGCCATTGCAGCGCCCGCAAAAGCGCCTTTGCCAAGTTCTGCCACGCCTGCGGCACGGCCGCCGGGGCGGGTGCGCGGGCGGGTATGGTGCCGCAGGCCTGAAATTCAAGCAAAATTGGCCATTAGCTCCCGTGGGATGGCGATAGTTTGCTATAAATAGATGACTTCAAACCCCCCGCGCCCGGTCGGCCTTGAACTGCGCGCGGAATTCGGCGAAGCGCCCGGCGTCCAGGGCTTCGCGCACTTCGCGCATGAGGTTCAGGTAGTAGTGCAGGTTGTGCAGGGTGGCCAGCATGGGGCCGAGCATTTCGCCGCAGCGGTCCAGGTGGTGCAGGTAGGCGCGGCTGAAGCCGCCGCTGGTGCTGCCGTCGGCCAACCGCGTCCCCTGGCAGGTGTAGCAGGTGCAGGTCATGTCGATGGGGCCGGCGTCGCTTTTGTGGCGGGCGTTGCGGATCTTCAAGTCGCCAAAGCGGGTGAACAGGTGGCCGTTGCGGCCGTTGCGGGTGGGCATGACGCAGTCGAACATGTCGACGCCCTGCGCCACGCCTTCAACCAAGTCTTCGGGCGTGCCCACGCCCATGAGGTAGCGCGGCTTGTGGTCTGGCAGGCGGTGTGGGGTGTGCGCCATGATGCGCAACATGTCCTCCTTGGGTTCGCCCACGCTCACGCCGCCCACCGCGTAGCCGGGGAAGTCCATGGCCACGAGCTGGTCGAGCGACGCCTGACGCAGGTTCTCGAACATGCCGCCCTGCACAATGCCAAACAGCGCGTTGGGGTTTTCAAGGCGCGCAAATTCCGCCTGGCAGCGCGCGGCCCAGCGCAGGCTGAGCTCCATCGACTGGCGGGCCTCGCGCTCGGTGGTGATGTGGCCCTTGACGTCGTAGGGCGTGCATTCGTCGAACTGCATGACGATGTCGCTGCCCAGCACGGTCTGGATCTGCATGCTGATTTCGGGCGTCAGAAACAGCTTGTCGCCGTTGACGGGGCTGGCGAACCTGACGCCTTCTTCCGAGATCTTGCGCATCTCGCCCAGGCTCCAGACCTGAAAGCCGCCCGAATCGGTGAGGATGGGCTTGGGCCAGTTCTCAAAGTGGTGCAGGCCACCCAGCTGCGCCATCACGTCCAGCCCGGGGCGCATCCACAGGTGAAAGGTGTTGCCCAGGATGATCTGCGCGCCCATGTCCAGCAGGCTTTGTGGCATCACCCCCTTGACGGTGCCGTAGGTGCCCACGGGCATGAAGATGGGCGTTTGCACCACGCCGTGGTTCAGCGTGAGGCGGCCACGGCGTGCGTGGCCCTCGGTCTTGAGCAGTTCGAATTCGAGCATGGTGAGGGGGTCGATTGTAGGAGCCCGCGTTGCCATGGGCCGGGGGCGGTGTCGCGGCGACCTGTGGGGCTCTTGACCCATAGCTGACTATCGACTCGCTACGACGAGGGGCAGCTGTGCAGCGATTGCCGTCGCAGGTGATTGCTCCGTGTTTTCCTGCTCTTTGCTCGCGAGCTGTCATTCAAAAAGCATCAGTTTTCGCTGGTCCGCGACCGGTTTCGGTTGTAGAGCCGACATCGAAGACGTGGGGCATCAGAACATCAAATTGAACCCCATTCAGCATTTGAAGCGGTAGCCGACCCCTGTTTCGGTGATCAGGTGCCTGGGCATCGACGGCTGGTCCTCGACCTTCTTGCGCAGGTTGGCCATGTGGACGCGCACGTAGTGCATGTCTTCCTGGTGCCCGGGACCCCACACGGCCTTGAGCAGCTGGGCATGGGTGATCACGCGGTCGGGCTGTGAGGCCAGGTGCGTCAGCAGCTTGTATTCGATGGGGGTGAGGTGCAGCTCCTCGCCCGCGCGCGCTGAGTTCGCCGGAGCCGAACGGCTTCACCAGGTAGTCGTCGGCGCCGGCGTCGAGGGCGGCGATTTTGCTCTCCTCGGCGCTGCGGGCCGACAGCACGATCACCGGCATGGAAGACCATTGCCGCAGTTCGCGGATGAGGTCCACGCCGTCGCCGTCGGGCAGGCCCAGGTCGAGAATGACCAGATCGGGTGTGCGGGTCGCGGCCTCGATCAGCCCGCGCTGGTAGCTCTCGGCCTCGTGCACCGTGTGGCCCTCGGCCACCAGCGTGAGGCGCACGAAGCGCCGGATGTGGGCATCGTCTTCGACGATCAGGATCTGGCTGCCGGGTGGGGTCATGGCTCGGGTGGTTCCTCGGCGGCGGTGGTGGTTCCCAGGTCGGACGGCGGCGTGCCGCGGGGCAGGGTGATGACGAAGCGGGCACCCTGTACCACATCATCTGCCTTGCGATTGTGGCCCTCGATCGTGCCACCGTGGGCCTCCACGATGGCGCGGCAGATGGCCAGGCCCAGGCCAACGCCCGGCAAGGCGCTCTCGCGTTGACCCCGCTCGAACTTCTCGAACACCCGCTCTTCGCGTCCCCTGGGCAGACCGGGGCCGTGGTCGTCCAGCGTGAGCACCACGGTGTCGCTGCGCGAGCGCGCAAAGAGGTGGATGGCGCTGCCCGCGGGGGTGTACTTGCTGGCGTTCTCCAGCAGGTTCACCAGCACGCGCTCGATCAGCACGGCGTCCAGGTGCAGCAGCGGCAACCCGTCAGGCAGGTCCACGCGGATGTCGCGCCCGACCAGCAGGCTGCCGCAGGCGGCCAGTGCACCGCCCACCACCTCTTCCAGCGGCTGCCACGCGAGGTTGAGCTGTACGGCGCCGGCCTGCAGGCGGGCCATGTCGAGCAGGTTGTTCACCAGCGCGCTCATGCGCTGGGCAGACTGCCGCATGGCACTGGCCACCTCGCGTTGCGCCTCGCTCAGGCCGGGCGGAGTGAGCTCCAGCGCGTCGGCCAGGCCCACCATCGAGGTCAAGGGCGTGCGCAGGTCGTGCGAGATGGCAGAGAGCAGCGAGTTGCGCAGGCGTTCGGATTCGATCTGCACCGTACTGCTTTGCGCCACATCGATGTAGTGGATACGTTCTAGTGAAATCGCCAGCAGCGAGGCGCAGGTCTGCAGCAGGCGGCGCTGCTCCAGTCCCCAGGGGCGCTGCCCCGGTGGCTCGATCACGAGCACGCCGCGCACGCGCATCGGTGCCTTCAGCGGCAGCACCAGGCAACTGCTGGCGGGCAGGGAGTCGGTGCCACGCCCTGCTTCCTCGCCCCGGTCGAAGGCCCATTGGGCCACGGCGGTGTCCACTGGCGCGGTGGCGGCTTCCACCGTCTGCAAACGGTCCTGTTCGTCGGCCACGAGCAGGGCTGAACGCGCGCCGAACTCTCCGGTGAGAAAACGTGCTCCGATCTCGGCCACCTGCGAGTTCATCAACGCGGCGGAAAGATCACGCGACATGTCGTAGAGGCTGCGCACGCGGTGTTCGCGCTGCGTGGCCGCCTCAGCCTGCTGCTTCAGGCCCGCGGTGAGCTGGCCCACTACCAGCGCCACCACCAGCATCACGCCGAAGGTGACCACGTATTCCACGTCGCTCACGGCGAAGGTGAAGCGCGGTGGCACAAAAAAGAAGTCGAACAGCGCCACGCCCAGGAACGCGGCCAGCACCGCCGGCCCACGGCCAAACACCAGGCCCACGCCCACCACGGTCAGCAGGAACAGCATGACGATGTTGCTGAGCTCCAGCACACCCAGCAACGGCGTCGCCAGCAGGGCAGTGACGCCGCAGACAGCGGCCGCCCACAGGTAGCCGCGCCAGTGTCCCTCTGCGTGCTCTGTGGGCGCCGTGGACGGCCGCACTTCGGCGTTGGCGGGTTGCCCCACCTGCACCAGATCGAGGTCGTCGG
>JBGSNW010000273.1:0-1757 GCA_041739435.1 Burkholderiaceae bacterium | reverse complement strand
CCCGGCCATCGGGATAACGGTTTAGCGCCAGCGCACCGAGGCGCCGCCCAAGCTCGGCCTGCAGCATGGCGGGCAGGCGGTGCGGATTTTCCATGGCGTCGAGCTTGACCATGCCCACCGAGTCCTGGATGGCGTAGGCGTGCATGGACAACACGTCCTGGCGGATGCGGGTGGCGATGAGGGCGAGCAGCGATGCGGTCATTCGGATTGGTCCAGCAGTTCAATGCCGGAGCGAAAAGGATTGATCACCTGGACGGCACCGTAGTGCTGCTCGTGGCCCATGTCTTCACTGAGCACATAGCGGCACCCCATGTGCTGGGCCGAGGCGATAACGAGGCTGTCCCAATAGTGCAGGCCATAGCGGTTTTCCACCACCCACGCGGACTCCACCGTTGCGTGGTCGATCTGCCACGGCTGCCAGGCCGTGAAGCGGCGCACTTTGGCTCGCGCATCCCCCTGCGGCAAAGGCGGTTTGAGCTTGCGTGTGGCGTTGACGTAAAACTCGTTGAGGGTCTGCGTGCTGACGCGTCCGGACTGGCGGCGCCACAGCGCGTCCAGCCACCGCAAGGCCGTCTGCTGCTTGACCGGATCGCTGCCGTCCTCGCTGTAAATCAGCACATTGGCATCCACAAACACGGTGACGGTCATGTGGCACCCTGACCACGCTCATAAGTCTCGTCACGACTGGGGTAGGGGCTGCCATCGGAGCGCCAGGTGCGGGTGTCGGCGCGCCACGCGTCATACGCGCGCACATAGGCATCGTCGCGGCGACGCATCTCCGTGATAAAGGAACCAACCAGCCGCGACACACTGGTGTTGCGCCTGGCCGCCTCGATGCGCGCCCATTCCAGGGCCGCGTCGTCCACGGTGATGGTGACGTTCTTCATGGGTCAAAGTTTACACGAATTTCGTGTTGCACGAGATTCGTGTGATTTCCAGGCCACTTCAGCGTCAGCGCTTGAGACGCATCTCCGCCGCCCGGGCATGCGCCTGGAGGCCTTCCCCGTGCGCCAGCACCGACGCAATCCGGCCCAGCGTCTGGGCGCCCTGTTCGCTCACTTCGATGAGGCTGGAGCGCTTCTGGAAGTCATAGACCCCCAGTGGCGACGAGAACCGCGCCGTGCCGCTGGTGGGCAGCACATGATTCGGGCCGGCGCAGTAGTCGCCCAGGCTTTCGCTGGTGAAGGCGCCCAGGAAGATGGCCCCCGCGTGCCTGAGCAGCGGCTCCCAGCGGTGCGGGTCGGCGCTGGACACCTCCAGATGTTCGGGTGCGATGCGGTTGCTGATGTCGCACGCCTCTTCCATGCTGCGCGTGTGGATGAGCGCGCCGCGGCCACTGAGCGACGCCGCGATGATGTCGGCGCGCGGCATGGTGGGCAGCAGCCGGTCGATCGCGGCCTGCACAGCGTTAATGTAGGCGGCGTCGGGGCACAGCAGGATGCTTTGCGCCAGCTCGTCGTGCTCGGCCTGGCTGAACAGATCCATGGCCACCCAGTCGGCCGGCGTGCTGCCGTCGGCCAACACGAGGATCTCGCTCGGGCCCGCGATCATGTCGATGCCCACGGTGCCGAACACGCGCTTCTTGGCGCTGGCCACATAGGCGTTGCCGGGGCCGGTGATCTTGTCAACCTTGGGCACGGTCTGCGTGCCGTAGGCCAGCGCGGCCACGGCCTGCGCACCGCCGATGGTGAAGGCGCGCGTGACGCCAGCCACGTAGGCGGCGGCCAGCACCAGATCGTTGCGTTCGCCCTGGCTGG
>JBGSNW010000268.1:0-14886 GCA_041739435.1 Burkholderiaceae bacterium | reverse complement strand
GGCGCCTGGCCCTGCCCCGCCATCAGGCAGTTGCCAAACAGCACCTCGGTCACTGTGTCGGGGGCGATGCCCGCGCGCGCCACGGCGGCCTGGATGGCCGCGCCACCGAGGTCGTGCGCGGCCAGCGATGAAAAGTCGCCCTGGAAGCTGCCCATGGGGGTGCGGGCGGCGCCCACAATCACAACGGAATCGGACATGGTGTTCTCCTTCAAACGGGGGTCAGGAAAGTTGGGAAACTTCGGGCCGGAAGCGTTTGTCGCGCTCGTACGGGAACACGTCGTGCACGTGGCCGGCGGCGATGCGCTCTTTGTGCTTCTGCCAGAACTCGGCTTCCAGCAAGTCGGCGTGGTGTTTCATGAACACCTCGCGCACCTGGGTGTTGCCCAGCAAAAAAGGGCCAAAGGTTTCGGGAAACACGTCGCGCGGGCCCACGCTGTACCAGATCTCGCCGCTCATTTCGTCTTCTTCATTGCGTGGCGTGGGCACGCGGCGGAAGTTGCAGTCGGTGATGTATTCGATCTCGTCGTAGTCGTAGAACACCACCTTGCCGTGGCGCGTGACGCCAAAGTTCTTCCACAGCATGTCGCCGGGAAAGATGTTGGCGGCCACCAGGTCCTTGATGGCGTTGCCGTATTCGATCACGCCGCGCTCGATCTGCTCTTGCGCCAGCGCGTCCTGCGGGCCGGCGTCAAAGGCTTCCTGCAGGTAGATGTTGAGCGGGATCATGCGGCGCTCGATGTAGACGTGCTTGATGATCACTTCCTGCTGGCCGTCGGCGTCGCGGTCGGAAATTTCGAGCTGGCTGGGCGCGAACTTCTCGATTTCGGCGATCAGCTCGTCGTCGAAGCGGTCGCGCGGAAAAGCCACCTCGCTGTATTCCAGCGTGTCGGCCATGCGGCCCACGCGGTCGTGCTGCTTGACCAGCAGGTACTTGCCCTTGATCTGCTCGCGCGAGGTGTCCTTTTGCGGCGGGTAGTAGTCCTTGATGAGCTTGAACACGTAGGGGAACGAGGGCAGGTCAAACACCAGCATGACCATGCCCTTGATGCCGGGCGCGATGCGGACTTTGTCGGTGCTGTGGCGCAGGTGGAAGAGGAAGTCGCGGTAGAACAGCGTCTTGCCCTGCTTGGCCAGGCCCAGCGCGTTGTAGATTTCGTTGCGGGGCTTGCGCGGCATCATGCTACGCAGGAACTGCACGTAGGCCGATGGAATTTCCATGTCGACCATGAAGTACGCGCGGGCAAAGCTGAACAGCATCAGCAGGTCGTCCTCGCCGAACAGGGCGGCGTCGATCACCAGCTTGCCCGACTTGCCGTGCAGGATGGGCAGGGCAAACGGCACTTCATTGAAGCCGTTGATGATCTTGCCCACCATGTAGGCGCCCTTGTTGCGAAAGAACAGGCTCGACAGCACCTGGATCTGGAAGTTGGCGCGCAGCTTGACCGCCCCCAGCCGGCCTTGCACGGCCTGCAGCACGTCGCCCGCGTCGCGCGCCAGGTCTTCAAAGTCGCGGCGCAGGTCAAAGTAGCGGACGGCCTGCGTGATGGTGGCGCCCAGCGTCTCGCGCGTGGGGTAGTAGGCAATGTAGGTGGGTCGGGCCGCGGGTTCGTCGTTTTCGATGTATTCGGTGCTGACCGCGGGCCGCACGAAGATGAAATCGTTTTGAAAGTGTGTGCGGTGCAGGATCTTGGTGGTGACCGAGTTGAAGAACGTCTCGGCCAGCTCGGGCTGGTGGTGGTCGACCAGCAGCCCGATGTAGTGCAGCTTGACCTGCTGCCACACGTCCATGGGGTGCTCGCCCGCCTTGAACTCTTTCTCCAGCCGCATGGTGCATTCCTTGACGCGCAGGTCGTAGAACTCGATGCGTTCGCGCTGGGCGCGCTGCTGTCCATGCCAGTCGGCGGTTTCAAACCGGTGCTTGGCGCGGGCGGATTCGGTGCGGAACAGCCGGTAGTGCCGGTTGAAACCGTCCATCATGGCCTTGGCAATGCCATAGGCCAGGGGGGAGTCGAGCTTTTGCGGAAACATGGGCCTCACTCCGGCGCGGCCGCGGCACGCGGGTAGCGCTTGAGCGCGGCGCCGAAGGTGCTGACAATGGATTGTGGCCCGTCCATGGTGACGCCCAGGTCCTTGAGCAGACCGTCACCCAGGCCATACACCCAGCCGTGCACCGATACCTTCTGGCCCCGCGCCCAGGCGTCCTGCATCACCGTGGACAGGGCCACGTTGCCCACCTGCTCGATCACGTTCATCTCGCACAGGATGTTCTCCTGCTCGTCGGGGGGCAGGTGGTCGATGCGGCCGCGATGGCGCAGGCGCACGTCCTGGATGTGGCGCAGCCAGTTGTCGGCCAGGCCGATGCGCAGCCCCTGCAGCGCGGCGCGCACCCCGGCGCAACCATAGTGCCCGACCACCATGATGTGCGCCACCTTCAGGTGCTCCACCGCGAACTGGATGGTGGACAGCGCGTTCAGGTCGGAGTGCACCACCACATTGGCCACGTTGCGGTGCACGAACACCTCGCCCGGCTCCAGCCCGGTGATCTGGTTGGCGGGGACGCGGCTGTCGGAGCAGCCGATCCACATGTACTTGGGTTTTTGCTGCGATTTGAGGCTGGTGAAAAAGCCCGGGCGCTCGCGCTCCATCCGCGCTGCCCAGGCGCGGTTGTGTTCCAGCAGGTGTTCGAGAGAGGATGTCATGTCCGGATTGTCGCTTGCGCGCCGCGAGGCGCAATGTCGCGTTACATCGTTTCGGCGAACAGTTCGCGCCCGATCAGCATGCGGCGGATTTCGCTGGTGCCCGCGCCAATTTCATACAGCTTGGCATCGCGCCACAGGCGCCCCAGCGGGTAGTCGTTGATGTAGCCGTTGCCGCCAAAAATCTGCACGCCCTCGCCGGCCATCCAGGTGGCTTTTTCGGCGCACCAGAGGATGACGCTGGCGCAGTCCTTGCGCACCTGGCGCACGTGGTCGCTGCCCAGCAGGTCCAGGTTCTTGGCCACGGTGTAGGCGAATGAGCGGCCCGCCTGCAGCACGGTGTACATGTCGGCCACCTTGCCCTGGATCAGCTGGAATTCACCGATGCTTTGCCCGAACTGCTTGCGCTCGTGGATGTAGGGCACCACGCTGTCCATCACCGACTGCATGATGCCCAGCGGCCCGCCGGTGAGCACGGCGCGCTCGTAGTCGAGTCCGCTCATGAGCACCTTGGCGCCCTGGTTCAGGCCACCCAGGATGTTGTCGGCCGGCACCTCCACGTTGTTGAACACCAGCTCGCCCGTGGGGCTGCCGCGCATGCCCAGCTTGTCGAGCTTTTGCGCGATGGAAAAACCTTTCATGCCTTTTTCGATCAGGAAGGCCGTCACGCCGCGCGCGCCCATCTCCGGCTCGCTCTTGGCGTAGACCACCAGGGTGTCGGCGTCGGGGCCGTTGGTGATCCACATCTTGCTGCCATTGAGCAGGTAGTAGCCACCCTTGTCTTCGGCCTTGAGCTTCATGCTGATCACGTCGGAGCCGGCGCCGGGTTCGCTCATGGCGAGGGCGCCCACGTGTTCGCCGCTGATCAGCCTGGGCAGGTATTTTTTGCGCTGCGCCTCGGTGCCGTTGCGGCGGATCTGGTTCACGCACAGGTTGCTGTGGGCGCCGTAGCTCAGGCCCACCGAGGCGCTGCCGCGCGAAATTTCTTCCATGGCGATCATGTGCGCGAGGTAGCCCATGTTGGCGCCGCCGTATTCCTCGGGCACGGTGATGCCCAGCACGCCCAGCTCGCCCATCTTGCGCCACAGGTCCATCGGGAACTGGTCGCTGCGGTCGATCTCGGCGGCGCGAGGGGCGATCTCGGCGTCGGCAAAGGCGCGCACCGCATCGCGCAGCGCGTCAATGTCTTCTCCGAGCTGGAAGTTCAGGCCTGGCAGGTTCATGGGGGGTCTCCTGGGGGGTTCTCAATAGGTCTGGGCCACGGGCACCAGGGTCTGCTGCATGACGGCGCAGGTGGTTTCGCGGCCGTCGGCAGCGACGTGGATTACGTCGGCGGACGTGACGATGATGCGCTTGCCCGCCTTGACCACGCGACCGCGGGCACGCAGTTCACCGTCCTGAAACGCGGCCAGAAAGTTGATCTTGTATTCCACCGTCGTCACTTCCATGCCCTCGGGGGCCACGGTCAGCGCGGCGTAGCCACCGGCAATGTCGGCCAATGCGCCCATGGCGCCGCCGTGAAAGCCGCCCTGCTGCTGGGTCACCTTGTCGGAATAGGGCAGCGCGATTTCGCAGTGCCCGGGTTCGGCCGAAATCAGCCGCGCCCCCAGGGTGCGCATCATGCCCTGGCGGTCAAAACTGGCCTTCACGCGCTGCAGAATCGGGGTGTTGGGGCTCATGGCGTTTGCTATTTGATTGACGTTTACGTAAACGTCAATTATCGGTCATTTTGATTTTTCGACCTTGGCCAGCAGTGCGCGTGCTTCTTTTTCGTGCACCTTGACTTCGTCCAGATTGGCCTGGAGATCGGCCAGCTGTTCCTCGATCTGCTTGCGGTGCCCCGCCAGCACCAGCAAGAACTTTCTGAGCTGTGGCCCGGTGTCGCGCGGGCTGTCGTACATGCCGATGATCTCGCGGGCTTCGCCCAGGCTCAGTCCCAGGCGCTTGGCGCGCAGCGTGAGTTTGAGGCGTGTGCGGTCGCGCGGGGTGTACACGCGGTTGCGCCCGCCCGGGCCTTCGCGCTGCGGTTGCAGCAGCCCCATGTCTTCATAGAACCGGATGGCGCGGGTGGTGAGGTCGAACTCTTTGGCCAGGTCGCTGATGGAATAGGTCTGGGTCATGGCGCCGGGTGGGTTGATTCAGGTGACAGGCACGCGTGGCGCCGGTCCCTACAATGGCAAATTACATCTGACGTTTACGTTAACGTCAATCCTACCGCACCCCACAATGAACGCCCTCGAACAGCAACTGCACTACCCGCTTGGAGACACCCTGCCCGCCCCGGGCACCGCGCTGGAGGTTGCGCCGGGTGTGCACTGGATCCGCATGGCCCTGCCCTTCGCGCTGGACCACATCAACCTCTGGCTGCTGCGCGACGAGATGGACACCGGGGCGGGCACCGTGCAGGGCTGGACCGTGGTGGACTGCTGCATCAGCCGCGACGAGTCCAAGGCGCAGTGGGAGCAGGTGTTTGCCAACGAACTGCAGGGCCTGCCCATCCTGCGCGTGATCGTGACACACATGCACCCGGACCACGTCGGCCTGGCCTACTGGCTGTGCGCACGCTGGAACGCACCCTTGTGGATCAGCGCCACCGACTACAACGCGGCGCGCATCGGCTCGCAAAGCACGACGGGCTTTGGCGGCGACAGCGCCGCGGACTTCTTTGCCTCGCACGGGCTTGCCGACCCGCAGGCGATCGCAAAAATCCGCGCCCGTGCCAGCTACTACCCCGGCATGGTGCCGGACGTTCCGCGTTGCTACCACCGCCTGCTGGACGGCGATGCCGTGCGCATGGGCGGCCACGACTGGCGCTGCATCGCCGGGTACGGCCACGCGCCGGAGCACATCTCCCTGTATTGCGAAAGCCTAGGGATTCTGATCAGCGGCGACATGCTGCTGCCGCGCATCTCCACCAATGTGAGCGTGTACGACGTGGAGCCCGACTCCAACCCGTTGAAGCTTTTTTTGCAGTCCATCGACCGGTTTGCAACGCTGCCCGCCGACACTCTCACCCTGCCGTCCCACGGCAAGCCGTTTCACGGCATGCTGCGCCGCGTGGAACAGCTGCACGAACATCACCGCGACCGCCTGGCCGAGGTTTTGGCGGCGTGCTCAGAGTCCGCGTGCAGTGCGGCCGATATTCTTCCGGTGATGTTCAAGCGCGCCCTGGACCTGCACCAGACCACGTTTGCCATGGGCGAAGCCATTGCCCACCTGCATGCGCTTTGGTTTGAGGGCCGGTTGCGGCGGGCGCAGGACGCTTCGGGCGTCTACCGGTTTTCGGCGCTGCCCGAGCCGGGCAACCCGAGGTAGAAGGTCGCCCCCGCCAGATTGATCGACTCCGCCCAGACCCGGCCGGCATGGCGTTCGGCGATGCGCCGCACGATCGCCAGCCCGAGGCCCGCGCCCGGGAAATCGGCCGACGAGTGAAGCCGCTGGAAGTTGGCGAACAATTTGTGCGCGTACTGCGAATCGAAGCCCGCGCCGTTGTCAGACACATACACGACCTGCTCGCCCGGTTGCAGCGCCACGACGTCGGCCATGCCCACACGGATCCAGCCCTGCGGTTTTTTGGACGTGAACTTCCAGGCGTTGCCAATCAGCGCCATCATGGCCGTGGTCAGCAGGCCGCGGTCGCCCCGCACGTGAAGGGCGGGGTCGATCTCAAGCTCGACATAGCGCCCGGGTTCAGCCTGCCGGAGCCGCTCGATGATGGACAGGCAGATGGGCGCAAGGTCGATGTCCTGCACGTTCATCGGCATGCGCGACAACCGGGAAAGCAGTCGAAGGTCGTCGATCAGCCGCGACATCTGTGACACGCTGGCATTGATGCGCCGAAGGTAGTGTGTGCCCTGTTCGCCCAGCGCCTCGGCAAATTGGGACGACAGGGTCTTGGCAAAACCATCCACCGCGTGCAGCGGCGACTGCAGATCGTGCGACATCGCATACGTCACCGCGCCCAGCTCCTGGTAGGCCTCCTCCAGCTCGCGGGTGCGGTCCTTGAGCCTGGCCTCCAGTTCGGTCTTTTCGTGGCGCAGGGTACTGTCGGACACGTGGCGACCGGTGACGTTGGCCACCGTCACCAGCAGCGCACGCGCACCGTTCCACTCCACCGGTCGACCCGACACTTCCACCACCAGCACGCGGCCATCCTTTTTTTTATGGCGGCACAGGCGTTGCTGCAGACGGGCAGGAGAGCCCGGGACCAGCCCGGGTAGTGATTCACGCAAGTCGGTGTCGCTGTCGTCGGCATAAAGCCGCAAGGCACTGAGGCTCAGAAATTCGTCGCGCGGATGGTCGTAAAACGCCACAGCCGCGCCATTGACGGCCAGGATCCTCAGCGAGTCCGCGTCGCAGACCCACATGACGTTGGGGTTGGATTCGAACAGCTCCTGGCTGCGGCGTTCGTTTTCGCGCAGCAGTCCCATGAGGCGGTGCCGCTCGGTCACATTGCGCACCTGAATCACGACGCCCATGTCGGTTCGCTTCATGGTGTATTCAAGCCAGCGCGCCTCGAACTTCTGCAGGTCAAGAAAGGTGTATTCACGCCCGGCCTTGAGGGCTCTGGCCGCCTCGGCCTCGTGTTTTTCGGCAACATCGTCCGACACGGCATCCCAGAACTGTCCGCCGCACAGTGCAGCATGCTCGCATTGCAGCAGGGCCGTGGCACGGGCGTTGGCCATCCTGACCGCGCCGTCTTCCTGAAGCAGCAGCAAGCCTTCGGCACTCAGGTCGATCAGCGCCTGAGCCAGGTCGGGGCCGACCTGCTCCGCCGGGGAAAGGGTGACCAGGTTGGGCATATCCATGAGTTTCGACGCGGTATGCCGGAAGTTGAGCATTCCTGGCCTCAGGCCCGCTTGGCCGACAGCAGGGCCGACAGGTACCCGTGGAGCCAGTCGAAATTGATGGGCTTGGGCAGGAAGAGTGCATCAGACGGCAACCCACCGCGTTCGGCGATGGCGTCCCTGGACAATCCACTGACCACCAGCACCTGCATGCCCATCAGTTGCTCGTTGCGGACCAGAACCTTCAGCATCTCGATGCCGTCCACGCCCGGCATGCTGAGGTCGGTGATCAATACATCAGGCCGGAGGCTTGCAATGTCCACCAGCGCCTCCAGTGCCGACTGCATGATCGTGCAGTCCATCGCCAGACTCCAGCTGTCCAGAAAATTCTTGTACAGCTCGCGGGTCACCGGATCGTCTTCCACGACCAGCACCCGAAGGCGGTCGCGCGGATCGGGTATGGGTGCCAGCGCCTGCGGGCTGTAGCGCTGCAGGTAGCGGTTGATGGACGCCAGTGAGATGCGTCGGTGTCCACCACGCGTTTTCCAGGCTTCGACCTCGCCCCGTTCGACCAGCGACTGCACGGTGGCCACCGACAGCCCCAGCAATTTCGCGGCAAAGGTCGTGCCGCAGTAGTCCTCGCCCACCGCCTGGATCTCGGCAATGGCCATGCCTCCATCCGGAGTCGCGGGGTCAACGGTTTGTACGGGCATGTCGGGTCTCGTCAAATGAATTGTTGTCGGCGTCTATCAATTTTATCAATTTACATCTGCTTGTCTACTGTCTCACATGTTTTCAATGTCTTTCAATGTCTTTCAATGTCTTTCAATGAAGTTCGATGGGATTTTGAAGGTTGTATCGACGTTTGAAGCCCGGATTTGTATCGGTTTTGTTACCAATTGATACGTTTGCCGTTGTCAATATTAGTGAATTTATTGTTTTTTTGTTCGATATGGAGGGTGTAACGGATCGTTTTTGACGGAGTTCGATGATGCAAACATTCAAATTGGCCGCACTGGCACTGGTTCTCGGCGCCGCTTTGTCCGGCTGTGGCGGTGGTGGCGAGGTGGCGAGCCCGGCCGCCAGCAGTCTCGAACTTCCGACGCTTGCCAGCACGGCGCCTGCGATTCAGGGACATTACGCACGCCTGAACGAAATTCGCAGCGCCATGGGCCTGAACTCGCTGAACTGGAGCGCACCCCTGGCCACGGCGGCGCAGGCGCATGCGGACTACCAGCGACTCAACAACGTCCAGGGGCACGGCGAGGTGCAGGGTCTTCCCGGCTTCACCGGTGTCGGTTACGGAGACCGTGCGGCGCGCGCCGGCTATTCCGGCCTGCTGGTTGGCGAGTCCATCATCGGAGGCAACCCGCAGTCGGAGATCGAAGGCCGCGACCTCATGGATGTCATTCTGGCGGCTCCCGGGCACCGCACCGTGCTGCTGGCCCACGAATTCAATGAAATCGGCGTTGGCGGCGCCCCGATGACCAATGTTCTGGGTCAGCGCGGCTCACAATGGGTCGACCCGGCACGGGTTTCACTCTACCCGTACAACGGACAAAACCAGGTTCTCACGTCGTTTGCGCCCGCCTCCGAGAGCCCGAACCCCTTGCCCGGCGTTGCATTGACGGGCATGCCCCTGAGCCTGCACGGCAGCATGTTCAACAGTTTTGTGCTCACGGGCGCTTCGCTGGTGGAAAGCGTCAGCACGGCCGCCGTGGCACTGCTGCCCAATGCCGACCTCGGTCAGTCACGAAGCACCTTTGTTTTTTACCCGGTTGCCGCGCTGACCCCGAACACGGCGTACACCTTCAGCGCCCAGATCAATGTGGCTGGCACACCCCGCACCGTTACCAGTTCATTCACCACCGGGAGCTTCTGAGGCAGACCCGGAAGACCCTGAGCGGCGCGCATCGACCAGCGCCAATGCAGCCCCCTCGCCCATTGTGAAGTAGAACGTCGTCCCGACGCCCACCTCGGAGTGCGCCCAAACCCGGCCATGGTGGCGAGCCACAATGCGCTGCACGGTGGCCAACCCGATTCCCGTGCCGGGGAAGTCCCGCACCGCGTGCAGGCGCTGAAACACACCAAAAAGCTTGTCGGCATAGGCCATGTCGAATCCCGCGCCATTGTCACGCACAAAGTACGCAAGCTCGGCAGACGACAACGCCCCTGCACTCGCGTCCCCCGACGTGCCATGTGCTTGTGTCAACGCGACTGCGCCAACGGTGATTTCGGTCAATGGCCGTTTGGAAGTGAATTTCCAGGCATTGCCCACCAGGTTGTCCATCACCACCCGGACCAGACGCGGGTCTCCCGTCAGGCTCATTCCCTCCTGAACACGAATCACTGCCTCACGCTCGGGGTCTCGCTGGCGATAACGCTCCAGCGCTTCATGTGCAATCGCGCTCAGGTCCACGCTTTCGCTGCGCAAGCTGGTGCGCGATACCTGCGCCAGCGAAAGCAGGCCTTCGATCAACTGCCCCATGTGCGTGACGCCCGCCTGGATGCGCGCAAGGTAGTGCGCCCCCTGTTCGTTGAGCTGACCTTCCATCTGCCGCGCGAGCAAGCGGCTGAAACCGTCAATGGAGTTCAGCGGCGAACGCAAGTCGTGCGACACCGAGTATGAAAACGCTTCCAGCTCCTGATTGGAACGCCTCAGGGCCTCTTCGATGGTCTTGATCTCGGTGATGTCCGCGTCAATGCCGACCCAGGCGATGACCTGGCGATTTTCGTCCAGGACAGGCACACCGCGGTAACTCATGGTCCGGTAGGTCCCATCCCGGGACCGCAGCCGACGAATTCCGACAAAAGGAGTTTTCGCGCCGTCGCTGACAGCCCAGTTCTGCAGCACAGCCGCGCGGTCGTCCGGATGAATCGCCAGCAGCCAGCGATTCCCCCTCCAGTCGGCCACCGTGCCCCCCACCAGGTCGTACCACGCGCGGTTGAAATACGTCACGCCCTGCGCGGGCTCGTAGTTCCAGACCACCTGCGGCGCTTCTTCGGCCAGCGCGCGGTAGCGGGCCTCTTCGCGAACCAGCTGCCGCGTGCGCTCGGCAACTTTTTTCTCCAGGTCGGCGTTGAGTTCGCGCACTTCCTCCAGCAACTGCGCGTTGCCGATGGCGATGGACACCAGCTGAGCCATTTCCATGGCCACGTATTCGTCCTGCGCGCTGAACTCGCCTTCGTATTTGTCCGTGAGCTGCAGCAACCCGATGTTGCGTCCCGCACGGTCCACCAGGGGCACGGCCAGCCACCCACGCATCGCGGGGTGCTGATCATCCGCAATACCGAAGGCTCGCCAGCGCGGATGGGCCTCCAGTTCCGCCTGTGTCATCCGCATGGGGCGGTTGGTTTCGCACACCACAGCATAAATGCCGCTTCCGTCCGGATCGCCCTGAAAGTCCCGGTACTGCGCGTATTTGTCCGACAGCGACACCGCGCTGACCGCATCACGCCATTCCCCCTGCCGCAGCGTCACGATGGCCTGGTGCGCCCGAATGACGGCACGCGACTGCTCCACGACCTCCTGCAACATCCCCGGCAGGGTCTGGTGCTGGACCACGGCGTTCGCCGCGTCGGCAGCGCGCTGCAGCGTGAACAGGTGTTCCTGCAGTTGGCGCTCGGCGTTCACGCGGGTGGAAATATCGTGGGCCACGACGAAATGCGCGTCCCGTCCGGCGTACCGGATCGGTTGCGACACCACTTCAACCGGGAATTCAGTTCCATATCGACTGGCGTGAACCCATTGCCCGGAGTCGGCCAACCCATCGGAACCTCGTTCGACCAGCCGCGCACGGTCGGACGCCGGACGGATATCGACCTGACTCAAAGACCGGAATTCCTCGTGCGTGTATCCGTAAAGATTGCAGGCCGCCGTGTTGACCGCCAGAAAACGCATGGTCTGTTCGTCAAGAACCCACATGGGCAGGGGGCCCTGGTCGAACAGGGCCTGGTACCGTTGCTCGCTCTCGATCAGCGCCTGCTCGGATCGCTTGCGCTCGGTGACGTCACGCATCACGGCAATCCAGTGTGTATTCCAGCCGGTGTCGTCCATCAAGGGGACAAGATCCAGCTCAACCCAGATCGATGCCCCCGTTTTGGCATGAATCAGGATTTCGTCTCGCAGCGGCGTACGGGTCCGCACGGCGTGCTCCATGCGTGCAACGGTCTTGGGATCGGTCTGCGGACCGGCAAGGAATTTGGGGTCTTGTCCCAGGGCCTCGGCCGCGGCGTATCCCGTGAGTCGTTCGAAGGCGTCGTTGACGAAAACCAGCGGCACCCCGGGCCGGTGTCTGGAGGCCGACTCGGTGATCAACACCACGTCGTTGATGCGGCTCACCGCGTTGTGCAACAACACAAGCTCGGCATCCGCCCGCTTGCGCTGCGTGATGTCCTGCACCACACCCGACCGCACAACCTTTGCCCCGTCGTCATCGCGATGCGCCTGCCCGATCTGGTGTATCCAGCGAACCCCTCCGTCGGGCAGGACAATGCGGTACTCGACGTTCAGCGCGTCGCCGACATGTATCGCGGCATCACGCCGACGCCTGTAACCCGGGAGATCGTCGGGGTGGATGCGCTGCTCCACATGGGCCAGTGTCGGCACCGTCTCACCTGGCTGATAGCCAAACAAGGCATACACCTCGGCGGACCACCACAACCTGCCGGTGGTCACGTCGAGTTCCCAGTTGCCAATGCGACCAATGTGCAGTGCTTCTTCCAGCCGACGCTGGGTTTCCCGCAGTTGTTGCACGCCACGCGCCTGTTCGTCCTGCAAGCGCTGCAGATCGGTGATGTCGGTAAACACCACCAGGGCCCCATCAGCACCCCCCAGGGTGATGGGGCGATAGCTGCAACGCAGGATTCTGCCGGCGGGCTCGGCGGCATTGCGCACCATGAGCAGCAACCCACGCCCCGATTTGCCGCGCAGTGCAAGGTACGACGGCATTTCCTCGGTGGCGTACGGCGTGCCGTCCAGATGAAACAGGCCCCTTTGTCGGGCCCAGAGTCCGGAGGGAGTGTCCGAAAGACCGTCCCCGAACAGCCGCGACGCCGATTCGTTCATGAGCAGCGCATTGCCTTTCGCGTCGACCGCCAGAAGCCCCTCATGCATGCTGTTGAGAATCAGCTCTATGGTGCTGAAGGCCTTCTGGCTGCGTTGGAGCTCCGTTTCAAGTTCGCCCTGACGTTGCTGCAGGGCGTCGGCCATGAGATTGAAGCCCGCGGCAATGCGTTGCAGTTCGTAGGCCGTGTCATCGCTCAACCCGTCGATCCGGACATTGGCCTCACCGGACTTGAGTCGACGGGTTGCGTCCAGAATCCTGCGCGTCGGCAACAAAATGGCGCGTCGACTGGTCCAGGTTGCGGCCCACACACCCGCGAACGTGATGGCGATGATCGCCAGCAGTTGCAGCACCAGCCCTCGCAGGTTGCCGCCCACCAGGTCGGCACGCGGCATGCACACGCTGATCAGCAAGCCCTTGCCACGCCCGTCTGGAATGGTGGTGTAGGCGTAAATTCGCTCATTGCCCCAGAAGTCTGGCCCCTCGGCCACACCCGGGCGGAAGGATGCGAAGGCCTCCCGAAGCACCACATCCGGCACCGCCGCCCCCAAGGGAATGGGTTGCCCGCCATTGGCCACCAGCACCTGCCCGTTCGGATCCACGACCGTCAGTCGGGCATCGGGCGGTAACGCAAGCCTGGCCAGCGATTCACTCAGCCGCTCCAGGTCCAGCGAAGCAAAAGCGACCCCCGTCAACCGTCCTGCCGCGCTCTTGACCGGCATGCCGAACACCAGCGCGTCACGACCCGAAAGGCGATCAATGATGTAGCCGCCCACCACGAACTCTCCCGTCCGCACCGCCTCGCGAAAAACCATGCGGTCTCCCGCGTACACCCGCTCCGGGGCGGTGCGATTGCTGTGGCAACGGGTGTATCCGTCCGCCCCCAGGAGGCCAAAATTGGTGAATGCCGGAAAGTTGGCGCGAAGCTTCTGAAAATACGCCGTGCATTCGGCCGCGTCGGCAGCGTCCAGCCCCGGGGCCTGCCCCACCGCCGTCAGCAGATAACGCGCGGATTCAATCACCTGATCCTGCCGCGCAGCGGCGAGCGCCGCCAGCGTTCGCAAGTTGGTCCTGGCGGCCTCAAGGTTGGTCTGTGATTCGCGTACGCTGTTGTAAACCGACCAGACGCACAGGGGCAGAATGGCCGCCAGCACCAGCAGAATCAGTCGCACCCGCAGGCTCGGCTGCAATTTCAGCAAGACCCGCTCCCCATTTTTTTAAAGTTGCGGCTGCGCGCACCTACCGCGCCGCCGGATCAGGTCGCACCGTCGCGGGTGCAGGCCCCTGGCATCACCCGCGGAACACCCGCACACGCCAAGCACCGAACACGACCCGAATTAATTCAGCGGCCGACATTCGTTGACGGACAGCCAGTAGGTCTTGACCTGGCGAAGCTTTTCCGTGAAATCGACAAAATCAACAGGCTTGCGAACAAAACTGTTGGCGCCGCTGCGGTAGACCGCCACGATGTCTTCTTCTTCGCTGGACGAAGTGAGCACCACCACCGGCACCACGGCGGTGCGTGGGTCGGCGCGCATGCGCTGCAGCACCTCCAGCCCGGTCAGCTTGGGCAATTTCAGGTCGAGCAGCACCAGATCGGGCTGACGTGAGGTGTCGCGGCCCGCGTGCAGGCCCTCGCCGAACAGGTAGTTCAGCGCCTCCACGCCGTCGTGCGCCACTGCAATCTCGTTGCGGATACTTTGCTCCTGCAGCGTCAGCAGCGTGAGCTCCAGATGGTCAGGGTTGTCTTCGACCACCAGAATGGTTTGTTCATGCATGTTGCCGGTTCCAGAATTTAATTAATTTTCTAATTTTATCGATTTTGCCAGATTTATCATTTTTACAACTTTTCACAGGTGCTGTCGAGGGCATATTTCACAAAAGACGCCGCCGCCGGGTCCCTGTGAAAGATTCACCAACGGGGCATGGCCTCGTCGCGCAGCTGTCCGCGCAGCGCGGCGTAATCGGGCACCACCGTTCGCACCGTGTCCCAGAACTGGGGACTGTGGTCCATGACCCGCAAGTGGCTCAGTTCATGCACAACCACGTAGTCGATCACCGGTTGCCGAAAATGAATAAGCCGCCAGTTCAGGCGGATGGAACCGTCGGCGCTGGCGCTGCCCCATCGGGTACCGGCGTTGCTCAGGCTCAGCTTCTTCCACTGCACACCCAGGTGGGGGGCGAAATGGTCCAGCCGTTCGACAAACACGCGCCGGGCCTGTCGCATGAGCCAGGCCTGCACGGCATCGCGGACCTGCTCCGGGGCGGCATGGTGCGGCAGGCCCACGTGCAAGGTCAGTCGCGGCACGCCGGGAAAGGCTTCAGCGCCGGCGTTCA
>JBGSNW010000259.1:0-3205 GCA_041739435.1 Burkholderiaceae bacterium | reverse complement strand
GCAGCCCGCCAGCACCGCCAGCGCCACCCCCACCGCGGCAGCCCGCAAACCCGTGACGCGGTGTCGCCCAGCCACCCCCGCACCGCGCATGTTTTCATCTCGCATAACTTTATTGAGAATGATTCGCGTTTGTGTTAGCATTCGTGCACTCAGATTTTGTTTCCAAGGAATCTTGCCATGATGAAAAAAACTCTCCCCCTGGCGTGCGCCCTGCTGGCGCTGGCTGGCGCCGCATCGGCCCAGGAGCAGGTGCTCAACCTGTATTCGGCCCGCCACTACGCAACCGATGAGGCGCTATACAACAACTTCACCCAGGCCACCGGCATCAAGATCAACCGGGTCGATGCCGACGATGCGGGCATTCTGGCGCGCCTCAAGGCCGAGGGCAGCGCTTCACCGGCCGACGTGATTCTGCTCGTGGACGGCGCACGCCTGGTCAAGGGCGAGGTCGACGGCCTGTTCCGCCCCGTGCAGTCGAGGCTGCTCAACGACGCCATCCCCGCGCAGTTCCGCGCCAGGGCCAGTGCCGAAGGCACGCCATGGTTCGGCTTTTCCACCCGGGCGCGGGTGGTGGTGTACGACAAGCTCAAGGTCAGGCAGGACGAAGTGGACACCTACGAAGAACTGGGCGACCCCAAGAACAAGGGCCGCCTGTGCATCCGCTCGGGCTCGCACCCCTACAACCTGAGCCTGTTCGGCGCCGTGACCGAACACCTGGGCGAAGCCAGGGCCGAAGCCTGGCTCAAGGGCATGGTGAACAACATGGCCCGCGCCCCCAAGGGCGGCGACACCGACCAGATCAAGGGCGTGGCCTCGGGTGAATGTGGCGTTGCCGTCACCAACTCCTACTACCTGGCGCGGCTCATGCGTTCGACCAAACCCGAAGACCGGGCGGTTGCGGAGAAAGTGGGCGTGGTGTTCCCCAACCAGTCGTCCTGGGGCACACACGTGAACATCGCCGGCGGCGCCGTGGCCAGGAACGCGCCGCACCTGGCCAACGCCGTCAAGTTCCTCGAATACCTGGCCAGCCCGGCGGCACAAAACTACTTTGCCAATGGCAACAACGAATGGCCCGTCGCCAAGGGCGTCAAAACCGACAACCCGGCACTGTTGGCCATGACCGGCGGCGACTTCAAGACCGAAACCATCCCGCTGGCCACCATCGGCGCCAACCAGGTCAAGGTCCAGCAGATGCTGGACCGCGTGGGCTTCAAATAACCGTCCCAGCCCGTTGGAAGCGGGTTGCCCGGCAGGCGATAATTGACGTTTACGTCAACGTCAACGCAGGAGCAATTCATGGACATCCAGGGCAAGGTTTTCATCGTCACGGGCGGCGCTTCGGGCCTCGGGGAAGGCGCCGCGCGCATGCTGGCCGCCAACGGTGCCACGGTGGTCATCGCCGACATGCAGGTTGAAAAGGGCGAGGCCGTGGCCAGGGACATCGGCGGCGCCTTCGTCCGGTGTGACGTCAGCAACGAAGCCGACGGCCAGGCGGTGGTGGCCAAGGCCACGGCCCTGGGCAAGCTGATGGGTCTGGTCAACTGCGCGGGCATCGCGCCGGCTGAGAAAACCGTGGGCAAGAACGGGGCGCACTCGCTGGCCGTCTTCTCCAAGACCATCATGGTCAACCTGGTGGGCAGCTTCAACATGATCCGGCTGGCCGCCGAAGCCATGTGCAAGAACACGCCGGAAGCCACCGGCGAGCGTGGCGTGATGATCTCCACCGCCAGCGTGGCCGCCTACGACGGCCAGATCGGCCAAGCCGCCTACAGCGCCAGCAAGGGCGGCGTGGTCGGCATGACGCTGCCCATCGCCC
Organism: Burkholderiaceae bacterium; assembly: GCA_041739435.1. GTDB lineage: Bacteria > Pseudomonadota > Gammaproteobacteria > Burkholderiales > Burkholderiaceae_C > PHCI01. The sequence continues at coordinate 1,389 of JBGSNW010000259.1, read as the reverse complement.
GCGACCTGGCCCGCAACGGCATTCGCAACATGACCATTGCCCCCGGCATCTTCGGCACGCCCATGCTATTCGGCATGCCGCAGGAGGTGCAGGACGCGCTGGCCGCCAGCGTGCCCTTCCCCAGCCGCCTGGGCACACCCGAGGACTACGCCAAGCTGGCGAAGCACATCATCGAAAACGACATGCTCAACGGCGAGGTGATCCGCCTCGATGGCGCCATCCGCCTGGCGCCACGCTGACGGCACGGGCCCGGGTGCTTCATTCACTACCATTAATGAAGCAAACTATGACCAATTGACGGGGGCTAGAGGCATTTTTTACTTAAAAAATGGCGTGCATGGGCAACACGCTAAGATGGTGCCTCCCCTGGTCAGGAGACGCCATGAAACCGGTTTCAGCCCCCGCCCTCCAGGCGTTGCTGCGCAGTGCCGTCGCGATGTGGGTGGCCGGGCTGGCCGCGTGCACCAGCCCGGCGACCGGCCCGGCTTTTCATTACACCGTGCCGGTGCAGCCCGAGGGCGCGTCGGGCTACACCGAAAAGCCCGGCTGGGCCACACAGCAGTTTGCGGTGGCCGCCGCCAACCCGCTGGCCACCGACGCCGGCTACCAGGTCCTGAAAGCCGGCGGCTCGGCGGTGGATGCGGCCATCGCGGTGCAAATGGTGCTCGCGCTGGTGGAGCCGCAGTCGAGCGGCATCGGCGGTGGCGCCTTCCTGCTGCACTTCAACGGCAAGGACGTCGAAGCCTTTGACGGCCGCGAAACCGCACCCGCGGCCGTCGATGAAAAACTTTTCCTCCAGGCCAACGGCACACCCATGCCGTTTGCCGATGCCGTGGTCGGTGGCCGTTCGGTGGGCGTGCCGGGCACGGTGCGCATGCTTGAGCTGGCGCACCGGCAATACGGCCGGCTGCCGTGGGCCGCACTGTTCGAGCCGGCCATGGCGCTGGCCGAAGGCGGCTTCAAGGTCAGCGCGCGGCTGCACACCCTGCTCCAGGCCGACAAATATCTGAAACAAGACCCGCAGGCGGCCGCCTACTTTTACAACGCAGCGGGCGCGCCCTGGCCCGTGGGCCACACGCTGAAAAACCCGGAACTGGCCGCCGTGCTGCGCAAGATCGCCACGCAGGGTTCCAAAGGGCTGCTCGAAGGCGCCGTGGCCCAGGCCGTGGTGGACAAGGTGCGGCAGCACCCCACCAACCCGGGGCGACTCGGCTTGGCAGATCTGGCGGCCTACCAGGCCAAAAAACGTGATCCGATCTGCCACGACTACCGTGCCCAGGCGCGGGACTACCGCATCTGCGGCATGCCACCGCCCAGTTCAGGCGCCATCGCCATCGGGCAAATCCTCGGCATTCTGAACCACACCGCCGCCGCCACCCTGCCGCTGGC
>JBGSNW010000255.1:0-3939 GCA_041739435.1 Burkholderiaceae bacterium | reverse complement strand
CGTCGAGTTCCAGCGCCAGCAGGCGGGCCTGCAGGCTGGCGGCGTCCAGCCCGGTGCGCGCCATCAATGCATCCAGGCTGACCGGGTCAAAACCCAGGTGGGACAGCAGGTCGGCGTCGCTGCCCTCGTTGCCGTGGGGTGGGGAGCGCAACGACGGAATTGCGCCGTGTGGTCCCGTCCAGCGCAGCTCATCCAGCACGTCCTGGACCGACTCCACGAGTTTGGCGCCCTGCTTGATCAGGGCGTGGCAGCCGCGCGACTGCGTGGAGTGGATCGAGCCGGGAATCGCCAACACATCCTTGCCCTGCTCCAGCGCCATGCGGGCGGTGATCAGCGAGCCGGACTGAAGCGCGGCCTCGACCACCAGCGTGCCACGCGCCAAACCTGAAATGATGCGGTTGCGCTTGGGGAAATTGGCCGCCAGCGGCGGCGTGCCCAGCGGGTATTCGCTGATCAATTGCCCGCGCCGGGCAATGCGGTGCGCGAGGTCCAGGTGTTTTTTGGGATAAACGCGGTCCAGGCCCGTGCCAACCACCGCGACGGTGGCCAGTTGACCCGCAGGCGCGCCTTCCAGGGCACCCTCGTGCGCTGCGCCATCAACGCCCAGCGCCAGGCCGGACACCACACTCAGGCCGACGCTGGCCAGGCTACGGGCAAACTGGCGTGCGTTGGCCTGACCTTGGGGCGTCGGGTTGCGGCTGCCCACAATGGCGATACCCTGGAAACCTGGGGTTGCTTCCTGATTTGTAGCGAACTTTGAAGTTCTGACGGGGGGTTGAGTGGAATTTAACGAGATATCCAGTTGCCCCATCCGGTACAGCAGCAGTGGCGGGTCTTCGGCTTCCAGCAGGGCCTGGGGGTAAAGGGGATCACCCAATGTCACGATGTCGCGGCGGTTCTCGGGGTGCGCGTCCGCCAGCCAGGCACGGGTCAGCGCCAGTTGAGTGGCCCATCCCTCGGGTTCAGCGTGCAGCGCCCGCGCCTGATTGGCGGAAACGACCTGACCAAGCCCTGCCAGCGACTGGGAAAACACGGCATCGGGAAGACCAAACGCGGCCAGCAGCCGACGCGCGGACTCGTTGCCCACGCCAGGGGTGAGGCTCAGGCGCAGCCAGTCGGCCAGCGCATCGCGCTCCATGCGGATCAGCGCGGATTGACGACGCGGTCGCCCACCTTGACGCCGCTGGTGATCTCGAGGATCAGTGCGTAGGACACGCGCTCGAACGGCCGGAACACCATCAGAAGGCCGTTGCGCTCGTCGGGCAACTTGAGCAGGGGGCGGGCCGTGTCGGTCTTGTCGATCACGCGCTCGCCATCGGTGATGATCGCCAGCACATGGCCGCTTTCAATGCCGTCGCGGGTGCCGCGGTTGATCACGACCACCTGGTTTTGCGCGGCGTATTTGACGCTGTTGCCGTAAATGGAAACCACGCTGCCTTCCAGGCGCCCTTGGGGCGCATGTGGCGTGTAGGTGAGCAACTGCCGTGGGGGTTCGGGCAGCAGCCGGTCGCCGGTGCGTATTTCTTCCTTGGTGCTGATGATGTCGATCGTGGCCGGAACGATCTCGGTGGTGGTGGCGCCGCCCTGCGGCGTGATCTGGCGATTGCCTTCACCGCGGACCAGGGCGGCACGCCCGATGTACTGGGCCTCGAACCCCAGCACTTCCTGGGTGACGGGGTCTTTGAGTGGCGTGGCGTTGCGGAACACACGGAACCCCGCCGACTTGGGGTCGTAGGCGATGGGGGTGGTGCCGCGTGCATAGGCGCGGTCGCCGCGGCTGAGCAGCACACGGTCTTCCTGGGTGGCCACGATGCGTGGCGCGGCCAGCAGCGTGTTTTCTTCCACCACCATGGGTTCGGTCAGGAACGGCTCGATCAGGTGGGGCTGCAGCGTGGGCAGGGCCAGGTCGGCCAGCGACTCGATGCGGGTGCGGGGCGAGACGCGCACGGTGTCGGTGGGGGCGCCGTCGCCAGGCCTTGTGCTCAGGATGGCCCGACCGTTTTTCTTTTCGAGGAACAGTTGCTGCCCCGGGTAAATCAGGTGCGGGTTGCGGATGTCCTTGAGGTTCATGCCCCACAACTCGGGCCAGCGCCACGGACTGCGCAAAAACAGCCGCGAGATGGCCCACAGCGTGTCGCCGCGCTTGACGGTGTAAAAATCAGGGGCGTTGGGCGCCAGTTCGCTCAGTGGCACACCGGCTTGTGCCACCTGCGTGGCGGTGCTGCGCTGGGCGGGTGTGATGGGATAATTCTGGGCTGCGGCAGGCCACGCCGCCAGCAGCGTGACGGTGCCCAGGGCCAGCACGCAGCCACGCGTCAGGCGCGTGGGCGAAAAACGGGCTGTCCACCGTGCTGTTGTGAGCGAGCGATTGGCGATTTCGATATGGTTCATGTGTTGCGGTATCACGAAATGCCCCCCAGGGCCGATGCTGGGCAGGCTGGCAACCCCAAGGTGCGACAGCTGTATGGACCAGCGGCGAATCTTCACAAATCACTGTTGATTTTGCGCTCAAGCCCTTGATTGGGCAACGAATATTGGCTTTGGCGAAGGCGCCAGGCCTCAAAAGTGGCGAAAATAACGACATCTTTTCCGAACCATCATGGCCTTGTTACCCATTCTTTGTTATCCCGATCCGCGCCTGCACACCGTGGCCCGGCCGATTGCCGCTGTCCAGGACCGCCATCGTGCGCTGGTCGCCGACATGCTCGAGACCATGTACGACGCCAAGGGCATTGGCCTGGCCGCGACCCAGGTCGATGTGCACGAGCGCCTGATCGTGATCGACGTGTCCGAGGAGCGCAATGAGCCGCTGGTGCTGATCAACCCGCAGCTCGTGTGGACCAGCCCCGAGCGGCAACGCCAGGACGAGGGCTGCCTGTCGGTGCCCGGCATCTACGACGGCGTGGAGCGCGCCGTGGCGGTGCGGGTGCAAGCGCTGGACGGCGACGGCCAGGCGCGCACGATCGAGGCCGAGGGCTTGCTGGCGGTTTGTGTCCAGCACGAGATGGACCACCTGCTGGGCAAGGTTTTTGTGGAATACCTTTCGCCCCTGAAGCGCAACCGCATCAAGACCAAGATGCTCAAGGCAGCGCGGGAAGCCCGCGAGTCCGCCGTTTGAAGTGCGCGACCTACCCCCGCAAAGGCCAGGTGTTCCATGTTTTGTCCATCGGTTGAGAGGGTCATTCCGTCACCCGTGACCGGGGCGGGCGCAGCGCCCTCGGGGTGGCGATGGGGGGCGCGCCGGGCCGTGTTGCTGGGGGCATGTCTGTTGAGCGCCTGCGTGGGCATGCCGCAGTGGGAAAAACCCGGTGCGGCGCGTGCCGCCGTCATCCAGCGGCTGGGCCTGCCCACGGCGGTGTACCCGATGGCGGGCGGCGAGCGGCTGCAGTACTCGAGCCAGCCCTCCGGCGTGGAGGTGTACAACCTCGACTTCGACGCGGCCGGCCACCTGCGCCAGGTCGAGCAGGCACTGGAACCCGAAAACGTGGCCCGCATCGTCGACCACCAGTGGACCACGAACGACGTGACCCGCCTGCTGGGCAAGCCTGCCCTGGTCGAACGCGTGGCCCGGTTCGATGGCGTCATCTGGACCTACCGCTACAAGGACTACAGTGGCCTGCGGCGCCTGCATGTGCATCTGGACCCGGCGGGCGTGGTGCGCAAGGTCATCAGCACCGACGAGAGCAGTCGCAATTTTCCCCATTCAGGCCGCTGAATGCAGCGTGGCATGGCCCTCCGGAGTTTTTCTTGAAAATTGTCTTTGCCGGCACGCCGGAGTTCGCCCGTGTTGCCCTCCAGCAGCTGCACGCCGCGGGGTTCGAGATTCCTTTGGTGCTGACCCAGCCCGATCGCCCGGCCGGGCGCGGCCTGAAGCTGCTGGCCTCGCCCGTCAAGCAATTCGCGCAGGCGCATGGCATGGCCGTGGTCCAGCCGCGCAGC
>JBGSNW010000238.1:0-2996 GCA_041739435.1 Burkholderiaceae bacterium | reverse complement strand
GGTGGCCGCTGGCGCGGCTTCGGGTTCGGCCAGCGTTGTGTCTTCGGCACCACCCAGCGCGGCGCGTTCGGCGGCCGACAGCTCGGCGGGCAGGGTGTCCCAGCCCAGCTGTTCGGCCAGCGAGTAGGCGCGGGCCCGCGGCATGGTGCGGTAGTTGTCGATGGAGCCCGTGGGGCACGGCGAGATGCAGTCGTTGCACCAGTTGCATTTTTCGGCGTCCACCACGTAGTTGCGCGCGTCGTGGGTGATGGCACTCACGGGGCAGATGGATTCGCAGGTGTTGCAGCGGATGCAGATTTCCGGGTCGATCAGGTGCTGCTTGATGACGGTGGCTTCCATGGGGGCGTTCATCGGGTGGTCTCCAGCTTCAGGTGGGGTACGCTTGATTGTCTTGCTTCTGGACTGGCACCGCATGGGCTGGGGTGACCGACTCCGTTCGTGTCCCCCGTCGGCCTGCGGTCGGCTCCTCCTTGACCTCACTGCGTCAGTCACCCCAACCCAAGCTCAGGAGCGAACGAGGCCGCAAGGAAGACAGCACATCAAGACCCGATCGGGGGCATGTGCCTTAGTCCAGGGATGCGGCGCAGGGGGAAGCCCTCAGTTGAATCGGACGTATTCGAAATCAACCGGCTGGCGGTTGATGCCCATGACCGGCGGCGCGATCCAGTTGGCGAACTTGCCCGGCTCGACCACGCGGCCCATGAGGCTGGTGACAAAGGCGCGGTCGCTGCCGCTGGGCAGCCATTCGTCCACCTTGGCGTTCCATTCGGCCTCGGAGATCACGCGGCCGTCGGGCGACACCTTGACGCCGGCCAGCGCGCCGATGTTGCGGTGGAACGCCTTGTGCGGCACTTTCAGGCGGAACGGGATGCCGGCTTTTTCGATGACCTTGTTCCAGCGCTCGACGCCGCCCACCGAGTCCTTGATGTAGTCGTCGCGCAGCACCTCGTTCAGGGCGTTGAGCATGGGCACTTCCTTTTCGACCAGCTGGCCGTTCTGCACCTGCAGCACCCGGTAGGTCTGGCCCCGCAACTGGTGGTCGTCGGTGCGCTTGCCTTCTTCAAAGCGGCCCTTGAGGCCGGTGCTGTAGAAGGTGGCGGCGTTGCTGGACTCGTCGGCGCCAAACAGGTCGATGGTCACGCTGAAGTGGAAGTTCAGGTAGCGCTGGATGGTGGGCAGGTCGATCACGCCGGCCGCGCGCAGTTTTTTCGGGTCGTCGGTCTTGAGCTCGTTCATGGCCGCGCAGGTGCGGCTGATGACGCGGCTGATGCCCGATTCGCCCACGAACATGTGGTGCGCTTCCTCGGTCAGCATGAACTTGGTGGTGCGGGCCAGCGGGTCGAAGCTGCTTTCGGCCAGCGCGCACAGCTGGAACTTGCCGTCGCGGTCGGTGAAGTAGGTGAACATGAAGAAGCTCAGCCAGTCGGGCGTTTCTTCATTGAAGGCCTGCAGGATGCGCGGGTTGTTCTCCTGCCCGCTGCGGCGCTCCAGCAGGGCTTCGCCTTCCTCGCGGCCGTCGCGGCCGAAATACTTGTGCAACAGGTAAACCATGGCCCACAGGTGGCGGCCTTCCTCCACGTTCACCTGGAACAGGTTGCGCAGGTCGTACTGGCTGGGGCAGGTCAGGCCCAGGTGGCGCTGCTGCTCGACCGAGGCGGGTTCGGTGTCGCCCTGCGTGACGATGATGCGGCGCAGGTTGGCGCGGTATTCGCCGGGCACGTCCTGCCAGGCGGCTTCGCCCTTGTGGTCGCCAAAGTGGATCTTGCGGTCCTGCTCGCCGGGGTTGAGGAAGATGCCCCAGCGGTAGTCGGGCATCTTCACGTGGCCGAACTGCGCCCAGCCCTGCGGGTCCACGCTGACGGCGGTGCGCAGGTAAACATCGAAGTTCTGGCTGCCGTCGGGCCCCATGTCCTGCCACCAGCTCAGGTAGTTGGGCTGCCATTGCTCCAGCGCGCGCTGCAGGGTGCGGTCTTCGCTGAGGTTGACGTTGTTGGGAATCTTGTCGCCGTAGTTGATCGTGCTCATGTCGTGCTCCACTTCAGTGATGTTGCGAACTATTTGGGTGCGTTGTCTTCATTCCAGCAGCGATGGGCTGCTACGGGGTGGTGGTCGTCATCACACCCGGTTCCAGTCAAAGGCGGCCTTGTCGCCTTTGCCGTACACCTTGAGCGCGCCCTTTTCCCCCACCGCGTTGGGGCGCTGGAAAATCCAGTTCTGCCAGGCGGTCAGGCGGCCAAACACGCGGGTGAACATGTTCTCGGGGCCGTTGAAGCGCAGGTTGGCCTCCAGCCCGGTGAGCGCGTCGGGGCTCATGCTCACGCGCTCTTCGATGGCGATGCGGGTTTCGTCGGCCCAGTCGATGTCGTCAGGGTTGCTGGTGACCAGGCCCAGGGCAAACGCGGCGTCGGCGTCCAGCAACTGGCCCACCTTGGCGCGCACGGCCTCCATGGCGGGCTGCTCGTTGTAGAAGCGGCGCTGCAGGCGGCTCTGGCCGGTGACCATGGGGAACAGGCCGAAGTTGGACTCGCCCACGGCGATCTTCGGCGTCTTGGCTTCGTCGTCGGGCAGCGCGAGGTGGTAGCTGCGGTCGCAGGCCAGCGCCAGCTCCAGAAAGCTGCCGACAAAACACGAACCCGGCTCGATCAGTGCAAACAGGCTGCGGCTTGACACATCGAGGCGGCTGAAAGTGCGGCGCAGCAGGCCGATGGTTTCGCGCACCAGCCAGTGGTTCTGGTGCGCCAGCAGCGTGGCGTCCATGGCCTGCACCGCGGCGGCGTCGCCTTCGGTCTTGATCAGCCACAGGCCGATGTCAAGCTCGTTGGTGCGCATGTTGAGGATGGCGTCTTCCAGCTCGCGCGCCATCTGAAGCGGATACCAGGCGCTGCCGGCGGCTTCGATGCCGGCCACGTCGCTGGGCTGCGCGCCCGTGGGGGCCTTGACGGTGAAGGAAGCCGTGCGGCGGGCGCGGTCGATCTCGACCGTGACGTTGCCGTAGC